>NZ_JAEHBI010000007.1:0-160558 GCF_016483705.1 Bacillus cereus group sp. N6 | reverse complement strand
CCCTTCCGCCCCAGGCGCACCTGGAGCGCCAGTCGCACCTTGAGCTCCAGTAGCACCTTGAGCGCCAGCTGGTCCTTGAGCACCAGTAGCACCTTGAGCGCCAGTAGCACCTTGAGCACCAGTAGCACCTTGAGCGCCAGTAGCACCTTGAGCACCAGCCGGTCCTTGAGGTCCAGTAGCACCTTGAGGTCCAGTAGCCCCAGTAGCACCTGTTGCTCCTCCTCCAAGGCAACCTGACCCGTATTGAACTAGGATAGTTTGGATCTCTGTTATGAGTTTAACTAGTTTGTCGATAGTGCAGCAATCTACTTTGAATAACTTAGCGATATACAATAAATAATTAAGCAAGCTTTGTAGCTCAACGTACAATGCTCCGCATGAGAAAGGTTTTGTTTTTAAAATAGTTAATAGATTAGCGATAATAGAATTTCCAATTTGTTTTTGTGCTGGAGATAAATCTAAGCAATTGAGGAATTTTTGTAGGTTATTTAGGGCAGCAATCAAGTTATCGATATTATTTTGAGAAGGGTTTTGAAAGACAGCTTGAATAGCTTGGCCAAGAGCTTGAAGAAGTCTAACGAATTCTGTAAGTTCGGACTTAGAGATGTTAATATAACTACAAGCTCTGACTTCGCAACAATCATTACCATAAAATACTTTTCCTTTATTTTTATTGTTCATCTTTTCATTCCTTTCTTTCATAGAATCAATAGTCGTTACTATATATTAAAATGAAATTTATACTAAATTCGTGATGGACAAACTACCATTTCTAAAAAAAAATAAGAAATTGGCCCTCTTAGCAAAAATAAGTAAGATAAAGAGAAGGTTTATATAATGTAAAGACGAAAAATTCAGCATAAAAAACTGCATGCTAATTGTTGTAGGTATTTAACAATTGGCATGCAGTTTGTGGAGGAGTACCTCATTTGTAGTCATTTAATCTTTCAAGGGTTGTTTTAGGTAAAATTGGAATTGAAATAGTGAAAGTTGTACCATCTTGATTACTGGTCATTTTTAATGTACCGTTATGATTTTGAATAATTTTCTTCGTTACTGACAAGCCCAGTCCTGTGCCCGAATCTTTTGTTGAGAAGAATGGATCAAAGATATACTCTTGAATGGCTGTTGGAATACCAATTCCATTATCAGTGAAAGTAATACGAACAAAATTATCTAGGCGATAACTAGTAATTTGGATAGAAAGTTTTTTTTCACCTTGAGCATCGACAGCATTCTGAAATAGGTTTAAAAAAACTTGTACAAGTTCATGACGATCAATATGGACTAATACATCATCTAATTCGGTAGAAAAATTATAATCAATTGAAATATTATGTAAAAAGACTTCACTAGCTAGTAACTGTTGAATATACTCACGTAAAAATGTATTAATAGGAAACGGTTCTCTTGTAAATTCGCGTGTTTTTGAAATAGCTAAAAATTTTGTAATAATACTATTTGCGCGGTCTAATTCAGGAATAAGTAAGTTTTCAAATAATTCTTTATTAGATGGAGAAACAGTTTCTTGTAAAAATTGTAAATAACCTCGTACGGTTGTAAGAGGATTACGTACTTCATGTGCAATCCCAGCTGCAATTCGCCCTGCTAAAGAAAATTTCTCTGCATCACGTTCTGTGTTTAAATAATGAAAGACACTAATAACTCTAAAAATCTCTCCGTTATAATCACGAATAATTCGGTTATTTAAAATGCCATAGTTTTTGTCTAAAACTTCTTCATTATATATTTCTGTTCCCGTTCTTAATGTTTCAAGAGCTTTAATTTTTTCTTCTGGCAATTGTAGTAATTGTTGAATTGGCTTTCCGATTATATCATTTCGTACTACACCAAAATCATCTGCTGCAGCTTGGTTACATAAAGTGATATTTCCTTTAGCATCAACAAAGGTTACATGATGTGAAAAAGCATCAAAAATATGAATGAAGTATGTTTCAAGTTGCTCAAATAAAAATAATGAATCGCAAGTAAGTTGAAAATCAGCCTCTTTATTCTCTTTTTTTATGTTTTGAATGGAATGAGTCGTTCTCGTTTTCTTTATTTGTAAACCAATATGTGGATTTTTGTATGTGAAATGATGTGGTAATTGATTCACAAGTTCTTCATAAAAACGTACTTTATTTTCTAATTCTTCTATTCGTTTTTCATGAGATACAATATCATCGTTTGGAAGCATAAATAAATAACCCCTCAATTTAAAAATTCTTCCATCTAGTATATCATATTTTTATACGGATACTCTTAAAGAAGGGGCTACTTAATAAAATTGATTAGCTGAAGTGTTCGGGAAGTGAGTAGAATGAATAGAAGGTGAAGTTAAAAAGGGAGGGATATATTTGCTTTTCATTGGAGTGACAGGGTGGGGAGATCATGATTCTTTATATATAGATCCCTATGAAAATAGAAATAAATTACGAACATATAGTGAGTATTTTCCTATAGTGGAAGTGGATAGTTCATTTTATGCGATGCAACCTGCACGAAACTATACAAAATGGGCAATGGAAACACCGAAAGATTTTGCTTTTATAGTAAAAGCATATCAAGGAATGACAGGACATATGAAAGGTGAAATCCCTTTTTCTACGTTTGATGAGATGTTTGATGTGTACAAACAATCTATTCTGCCTTTAATAGAAGCTGATAAATTAAAAATGATTTTATTTCAATATCCACCATGGTTTGATTGTAAAAAGAAAAATGTGGATTTTCTTCGATATACGAAAGAAAAAATGGAAGGTTTACCGTGTGCCATAGAATTTCGAAATCAAACATGGTTTTATCCCGAAATGAAAGATAAGACGATACAGTTTCTAGAACATGAGAAATGGATTCATACCATTTGTGATGAGCCGCAGGCCGGGATAGGTTCGGTACCGCTCGTATTAGAAGTAACGAATGCAGAGATGGTGTTAATACGTTTTCATGGTAGGAATGTTCATGGGTGGCTTGATAAAGGGGAAAATTGGAGAGCGGTTCGTTGCTTATATCGCTACAACAATAAAGAATTAGAAGAATGGGTAGAAAGACTAGAGCAATTAAAAAAGAAGACAAAGGACATATATGTACTATTTAACAATAATTCGGGCGGAGATGCAGCGGATAATGCGAAACAGCTTATGAAAATGATGAACATTACATATGGTGAGCCGAAGCCTGAGCAATTAAATTTGTTTGAATGATAATAAACAAGAAAGGCACTGTACAAACAGGGGGAATGTACAGTGCCTTTCTATATGAAAAAGAGGGGTAACAATGTTACTGAGCGTTTGGTTGATTCATCAATTGTTGGCTTCGTAATAAATGATAATGGTTATCATTATCATTGTCAATAGTTTTCCGAAAAATAAATAAAAAACTTTTTATGAGACATTACCGGGTAGGAAGATTCCTGATAAAAGGTTTGGCTGAAGCAAAGAAGTTTTTCGGGGGAGAATGCTAGTAAACTCCTAATAAAGTATCAAAAAAAAAGAACAGCAATTAATGCTGTTCTTTTCCAGTGACGAATTGTTGTAAATCAAAAGGAGTTATCGCTTGGATAAACTCTTTTGAGATAAGTGTTTGAACAAGAGTACTTTCAGAAATGGAAGCACCTGTTTTCTTTTCATAAGCTTGTTTTAATAAATCAAGTTTTTCAGCCGTTTCTTTCGGTAATTCAATTGTTAATGTGTTCATAATTTCTCCCCCTTACTATTAGAGTACCACTACAATATAGGAGAGACAAGAAAAGAGAATGTGAAACATAAAAAAGGTTACCATTTATAAATGGTAACTTTTTTTATGTATAAGAGTTATTAAGCAATACCGATATACTTTAAAGTTTTTGATGGAGTACTATGATCAAAGAAGTGTTGTAAAAATGCGATATCAACACCTGATTTGTATGCACAATATCCCCAAGTTTTTCGAAGTGTATGTGAGCTAATCCCTTCTAATCCAACTTCTTTTGCAGCTTTGTTTAAAATGTACCATGCATGTTGTCTCGTAATAGATTTCGTTCCTTTTTGAGACTTTAATAATGGTTCATTACGTTTCCAAGTTTTACGTTCTTTCATGTAGTCTTCGATCGCGTGCTGCAAGTCTTCATTTACAGCAAACCATTTATGTTTCTTTACTTTTTCATTGTAAAATAAAATGGAATGGCGAACATTTTCATGTTCATCGATTACATCACTAACTTTTAATTGTAAGATTTCACTTACTTTTAAGCCAGAATTTACAGCTAATACGAATAATAAGCCATCACGTTTCGAAGATTGTAAAAGTATATTTTTGATAGTTTCTAATTGTTTTTCATTTTGAATAGGTTGTCCTGCTTGTTTCATTTCACGCACTCTCCTCTTTTATGTGTGTAAAGGAAAGGATTAACTTGTTTCCTACTATAAAGGGAGAGTGTGAATTTCATGTGAACTCCTAGTGAAATTAAGACAAATTATTTGACTTCTTTTACTTTTTGTAAATTAAAGTAGAATACAACACTATTAGTCGTGTTATATACACCGTACTCGGCATGGTGGAGGTCTAAAATGTTTTTTACAATAGATAACCCAAGACCGGTACCTCCAGTATGACGGCTACGAGATGCATCTAAACGGTAGAAACGATCCCAAATTTTTTCAAGACTTTCTTCAGGGATAGGGTTTCCTGTGTTTTCGATTTCGACTTTTACTATATCTTCCAGTTCTATAACGGAGACGTGTATTTTTTCTCCACCTGGCGTATAGCGAATTGCATTGCTAAGTAAGTTCACAACGACTTGCTCAATACGACTACGATTCGCTTTAACGAATATAGAAGAGTCTACATCTACGTTCACTTGTAAATGCTTTTCCTCCATGCTAAATAATAACTTTGTATAGACTTGTTGAATTAATTCACCGATTGAGAATGTCGTCATATCTAGTTTGTACGTACCAGATTCTAGTTTTGCTAATTCTAACATTTCAACAATAAGTCTGTTCATGTTTTCTGTTTCTTCTAAAATAACATCTGTGTAATACGTCGTATCTTTACTAACGCCATCTTTAATTCCTTCTGCGAAACTTCTAATTACACTAAGTGGTGTTTTTAATTCGTGTGATACACCAGAAATGAATTCTTTTCGCGTTTTCTCTAATTGACGTTCACGTTCAATATCTTGTTGTAATTTTGTATTGGCAACATTTAATCGATCGATTCGGTCTTTTAAGTTTACAGATAACGTATTAATACTACCGGAAAGCCCGCCAATTTCATCGTCTGCTGTCACAGGTAATTTTTCACTAAAATCAAAATTGGCCATTTTTTTTGTAACGCGATTCATTTTAATTAATGGTTTCACAATGATTTTTGAGTAGTAGAAGGATAATAAAATAATTACGAGAAATACGATGATTAAGGCATAGACATAATAATCCTTTAAAACGAGCATCGCTTCATTAACAGGTTGTAAAGATGCTATCGCAAAAGCGTACTCTGTAATTTTTCCATTTTCCACAATAGGTTTTACAAAGATACTATTTTTTATATTCTCTCCACCATCTATTATATAAGTGTTTAATTGGTGTGAGTTCGCAGTGCCATTTCTAATAATCTCTGCAAAATATTGAACGGCTTGTAATGTTTCAAAATCATTTGCAAGACGAACATCCGCTTTGGATGGAAGCTGTAACTTAGATACGATACCAGTAAACTCAATTTGAGTCACAGTTTTGGATCGGCTTGTAAGTCTATTTTTAGCAGGGTTTCCATTAATGGATTGAAAATCTGAGTTGACATTTTCGTTTTGCCATCGATTATAGTTTGTTGTCAATTCTAGTGGTGTTATGGTGGAATCTTGTACAAAACCGACGACGTTTATCATCCCATCTTTTTTCAATCCTAAGTTTTCGAATTTATTATATTCTTCTGGCGTTAAAACATTATTGAGTGGAATGGAATATGCTTTATTATTTTTAGGATTAATTACATCAATGTAGAAATTATTGTCACTTTTAATAATGCCGTTCGTATTTAAAAACTGCATTTCAGCATTTGTTTTGTCATGAAATTCTTGTTTTAGTTTTCGAATTTCCTCATAAGTTTTACCACTTTCTTCGTAAGTATTTACGAACTTCTCAAAAGCAGTTTGAACTGTTTTTACTTTTTTATTAATGTAAAATTTCTCTAAAAATAGAGATTGTCCTAAGAAAAAAAGGAGGAATATGATTGTAAATAATGTTGATGTTAATAAAAATAGTTTAAAGACGATACTTCTGTTTTTCACTGCGTCACCTCTTGTGAGAAATACTGTAAATGATTTCTTTATTATAACAAACGTTACAAAAAAGTAGAGGAGAAAATCTGTCTCTTCCGAAAGTAGTTTTTAGTAAAAAGTCACATAAAAAGAACTCGACAGACGTATGACGAGTTCTTTAATGTATTATTGTTGAATTGCTGCATCTAAAGCGATTTCAATCATTTCGTTAAATGTAGTTTGACGCTCTTCAGATGTTGTTTCTTCACCAGTGAAAATGTGATCGCTTACTGTTAATACAGATAACGCGTTTACACCGTATTTCGCTGCTAATGTGTAAAGAGCAGTTGTTTCCATTTCTACTGCTAGTACACCATAATCTCCAAGTTTTTTAACCATGTCCATGCTTTCGCGGTAAAATACATCTGCTGTTAAAACATTACCAACACGAACGTGTAAGCCTTTTTCAGTTCCAGCATCGTAAGCTTTCTTTAAAAGGTCAAAGTTTGCAGCTGGTGCAAAATCAAAACCTGGGAATGTTAAACGGTTCATATTAGAATCCGTACAAGCTGTCATTGCAATAATAACGTCACGTACTTTTACGTCTTTTTGAATCGCACCGCAAGTTCCAACGCGAATTAAATTTTTAACTCCGTAGCTTTGGATTAATTCGTTTACATAAATAGAAATAGAAGGAACACCCATACCTGTACCTTGAACAGATACGCGTTTTCCTTTATAAGTTCCAGTGAAACCTAACATACCACGCACGTTATTATAGCAAGTAACGTCCTCTAGAAATGTTTCAGCGATATATTTTGCACGTAATGGATCACCAGGTAATAGAATAGATTCAGCAATTTCGCCTTGTTTTGCTTCAATATGTACACTCATGAAAAGTCCTCCTTATAATGTATTGATAGAAATCAATATCATTTGCATTATACACTATCAATCCTTTCAATTAAAATCTTTTAATTATTTGTAATATGTGCAAAGCAGGAGGATTTCATAAATCATAATCTAGAATATATATGTAAGAAGTTTTGTATGAACAGAGACAATAAAAATGGTAGGTGATATTTTGAAAAATCTTGTCATTGGACTTGTTGCTTTACTATTTATTGTAGTAGGCGGATTTTACATAAAAAAGTATCAGGAAACTACAGAGACTGTAGGTGATGTTCAGGAAGTAAAATGGGATGTGTCAAATGGAAAAGGAAATGAGAAAGTAAATATTTTGTTTCAATTACTAAATAATAAAAATAACGAAGTTCGTGGTGTGAATGATCAAATTCGGGCAGTTATTGTAGACGGACAATTAAAACATGTACAACAAATGAAACCTACATTTGCAGGGAATGGATCATATAAGGTATCTTCCAACATAGCGAAAGATGAAAGATATACAATATTTTTATATGAAGACAAAAACAAGTCTGTGAAATCATTTGCGAAGAAAGATTTTGGGAGAGAAATAGAGGAGAAAAATAAGAAAAAAGTAAAATTTCCAATTGATAGTGTGCTTACAAAAAAAATAGGGGAGTATGAAGTTTCTCTATTATTTGGTGCATTGCATCCGAATGAACCAGCGACGTTAACATTTCAATTCCAAGCGAAAAAGGGTGAGAAATTGAAATTACATTCAGAGAGAGGAGAAGTGGAAGCGCTCTATATCGTGGACGAAACGAGAGAAAACTTTTTATACGCAATACCTGTTGATACAGATGAGCAATTACAATACCGTATTACATTTCCTATAGAAGGAACGTATAAAATATGGGGAGATTTCTATATAAATGGTAAGAAATATGAAAAAGAATTTATTGTACAAGTTCAAAAAAGAAAAAACAGCTAAATGTTTAGCTGTTTTTTCTTTTTCCTATTAATTTTGTTACAGAGAGCATTGTAATTGGTAAAGAATGATTCTTTCTAAATGCTAAATATTTACCGC
Organism: Bacillus cereus group sp. N6; assembly: GCF_016483705.1. Classification (NCBI taxonomy): domain Bacteria; kingdom Bacillati; phylum Bacillota; class Bacilli; order Caryophanales; family Bacillaceae; genus Bacillus; species Bacillus cereus group sp. N6. The sequence goes on along the minus strand of NZ_JAEHBI010000007.1, from coordinate 152,369 downwards.
TCCATGCTGGTTTATATTTTTCTTTAAAATGACGTAGCCCGCTGAAGCTATAAGTATAACGAACATTATTAAAGATGGCAGCAGCAACTCGTTCGGACCAAAAAGATTGTGTCGATAAACCTACATTTGAAAGTGGTGCCATACCAATATTAAAGGAGTGGTATTCATTTTCTTTTGCCCACTGGAATAGGTGGATGAAAATTGCATCCATAATGCCGCTAGGTGCATCTGGATAATAGCGCATTAAATCAACAGACAATGATCCGTCTTGATATACGGGCATAAAGGTTGTAAATGCAATGATTTTTCCATCAGCATCACATAATGTAGCGATAGGTGCTCGGCTAATATATTCACGATCAAAGTATCCGAGTGAAAAACCTTTCTCTTTTTTTCCGCCGAGCCACGCATCTGAAACTTTTCTTAACTCTTCAAATAATTCGTTTGAGAATGGTGGCTGATGAATAGAGAATGTATAGCCTTCTCGTTCGAAACGGTTGAAAGTCGCTCGCATACCGGCTCGTTTTTTTCCTGTTATTGTAAATGTGTTCAAATCAACGACAGCTTCTTCACCAAGTTTAAAGAAGTTGTAACCAAAATCATGATATAAACTCATCCATTTACTTTCTATTTGGTAGAATACACAAATGTATCCAAATCGATCAGCCTCAGCTAAAAACTCTTGTAACACAGTACGGTAGGAGGAAGGATCCCCAATTGGATCACCTAGCACAACGAGACGTTTTCCGGTTATAGAGAAGAGAAGGAGCGCTTTCCCATCACTACTGAAGAAAAATTGTTTATCTCCTAAAAATCCTAAATGACTAAGTACATTACCATCATGTTCATCTAAAAAGTTTTGCAACCTTTTATCATTAGCTGGTTGCCCGGGAAATTCATTTCGATAACGATTGGCAATGAGTGAGCCAATCAGTAAAAATGTAGGAACGAAAAAGGCAGCTGCTAATGCACTTCGTTTCACTTGTGTAATATTACGAACGACAAAATCAGGTTTAAAAGCTTCTTTTGCACCTGCAAATAAAATACCTAAGTTTTTATATAAATATAAAGTTATGAGTAAGAATATAAAAACTTTTACCATATCAGAAAGTGAGACTTCCATTTTCTCGCGTACAAATCTTTTACGAAGCATATATAATACAGCGAGTACGATTAATAAAATAAACGTCTCTTCAATATCAATCCCTTTTAGCGTATTAAAGATGGCTGCTCCGATTAAAGAAATAATCGTCATATAGTAAGAACGCTTTGTTCCATAATATATCCCTCGCGAAAGGATCAGGAGGAGAATACCAAATGTTAGTGATAAGCTAAAAGAAAATTGAATAAGATGTTTTGGAGCTAGAATATGTAAGGCGTGTGCCCTGTTTATACTTGTCGGTAGAATGGTCGATAAAATAACCATTAATCCAGCAAATACTGTTAAAGCAGCAGAGGCCCATGAACCTAGTTTTCCTAGAAAATCACGCTGCAAAGTCCATATAACACCAGTTGTTTCTAATGCAGGCGCAATAAAAGGTTTATCTTCAAACTTTTTAATGGCCACGCCTGTCATTTCAAAAGCTGCAAAAATAAGACCAAGGCAGAAAGGTAAAATGTAATAGACGAGGCGATATAATAACATAGCAGGTAGTAATACGCCTGTATCAATGCCGTATTGTCCGAGCCCAGTTAAAAAGACAAGATCAAATGAACCAAGTCCACCAGGAACAAGACTAACAACACCAGCTAAAGCAGCAATTACATACACACCTAAAAACTTTTGAAATTCGATATCGATACCAAATAATATTAGTATGACGTACATAACAATACCGGCAGATACCCACTCAACTAATGAAACTAATGAGTATAAAACAGTTGGATTTTTTTCTTCTTCCCCGTCTTCTTGCCCTTCGGTTTGCTTTGGTTTTCTATTTTTTAGTTTAGAAAAGCCAATGTATATAGGGACGAAAAGGGCGAAGAAAATAAGAACAGGCCATAGCCACGGTTTTTCATGCAAAATAAAACTTGTGTCTAATATTCCAATAAGACCGAGGAAAGAAAGAATTGCGAGTCCGTTAATAAAAGCAGTTGTCATCCAGGCGATACTTTTAATAAGTTTGCCATTTTCTTTTATGTATGGACGATAAAGCATTGTGCGTACACCAGCTCCAACGAGACCACCAAACCCAATAAATCCATTTAAAGTATTAGCAATCCATGAGATACGAAAAATCTTTTGGACTGGTATATCAGCTTTTAAATAACGAAGCATAACATAGTCATAAAAGAACATTGTTGATACGGCAAATGCACCAAGTGTAATTGCTAAAAAGACTCCTCCGGTTGGAATGTTTTTAATTGTATTGATTGCTTCTAAAAAAGAAATGCCTGCTAATTCTTTTTTTGCTTGAAAGAATACAATTGTTAATACAACAAATGGGAAGATAATTTTCCCGATTTGTAAGAAACGTTTCCATGAAAACGACATAAATACAACTCTCCTTGTATAAGAAAACTGAGACAATAATATTATTATGACAAACTTCAAGAAAAATAAAAAGGTAAATTCCTGTATAGGGAAGCTATTTTTTATATGGGTTATATTTAAAAGAGTATTTCGTTTGTCAGAAAATTAAGTTAAAATGAATTGAAAGAAGGAAGAGAGGGGAAGTAGATGATTATAATAGGTTATGCGGGATATGAGTTAGAGAAAGCGAAACCTAATACATCAGAAGATTTCTTTAATAGATCTGAAGTGACATATATATTAAATAATAAAGAGAGAACTTTTTCCGTTTTATACGTTCGATATTTTGAAGAAGTTTTACAAGAAATTACTCCTTTTGAAGGAAATCCAGTATGTAAAGTAGAAGAACAAGACATATATTTACGGGATATTGTAGCGATATGTTGTTTACTGAAAGAGAATGAGCATCGCATGCAAAAACGTTTATATTTAAATAATATAGAAGCATTCCAACAATATTTTGATGAGGAAACAGTGGTGAAAGTACAAGAAATATTAGCTGAATTACATAAAAATAAAAGAGTAGAAATAGCGTGAAATGGCAAAGGAGAGGGAAAAAATGTCTAATCTAATGGTTGAAAATCAAACAGAACAAGTTTCTATGTTTTTAGAAGATGTTATTACTTTGATAACCAATTATGTAAATTATCATACGTTGCCTTCTTTATTAGAAGAAAAACCAGCAGGGAACGAGCAATATTATAAAGGGTTATTAGCATCAATAAGACGTCTTCTCGTTTTTTGTGAAGAAGGACATGATGCATGTTTTGTTTTGTTAAATAGCCAGCCATTTCGAAAAACAGCAGCTGAGAAAATTTTATATAAAATTTATCATCAAGTAATTGCAGAGTTTTTCTCACCAAAGAGTGATCATTGGTATGAAAATAGTCGGTCTGCCTATACAGGGAAAAACTCCATCGTTTTTCAACAAACGCCACCAGCATCTATAGAGCAAGTAATGAAGAGTTTAGAAGGAAAATTTCAATTGATGCGTGAAGAACTAGAATATTATGAGACGGATTACCAAACAAAGATGTTACACAAATATTAATTGCGAAAAAGAAGCTAAGGGGACTTAGCTTCTTTTCCTTTTGTAAAGTTATATAAGGGATTTCCTTTGAATATATTTATGGGGATAGCATTAAGGAGGTGTAACATGAGTCAGCAAGGTGTATTTACAGATTACTTTCATGAAGTAGAAAGCTGGTGTGAAAGTGTTCTTCACGTATTAGATAGCCGTGCAATGGAAGTGTATGATGTCCATATGCTTGCTTATAAAATTCAAACGTTATTAGATCGTATGAAAGAGCATGAGTATGATACAGATGCAGAGTTTATGTATGAAATAAGTGATGATGTAGAACATATTCAGCATCATTTGCAGGAAGTATTCGTGCAAGGAGAAGAGGAATATGAACTATATGAAAGAGGGGATAGTGAACGAGCTGTTCCGATTGGAGGGCATACACTTCCACCATTACCTTATCCGTATAATGCGTTAGAACCGTATATTTCTAGAGAAATTATGATGTTACACCATGATAAACATCATCGCAGTTACGTGGAAGGGTTAAATAAGGCAGAGAAAATGATGGAAGAAGCGAGAAAAACAAATCAATTTGATTTAATTAAGCATTGGGAAAGAGAAGCGGCTTTTCATGGATCAGGTCATTACTTACACACGATATTTTGGAATAACATGAAAAAAGATGGTGGCGGAAGTCCAAGAGGGGCTCTTTCACAACAGATTGAACAAGATTTTGGGAGTTTTTTACGTTTTCAAAAACATTTCACAGAAGCAGCTTCTAAAGTGGAAGGATCAGGCTGGGCGCTTCTCGTTTGGGTACCACGATCTGGAAGATTAGAAATTTTGCAGAGTACACTTCATCAATTATTTACACAATGGGATACGATACCGCTCCTCGTGCTAGACGTGTGGGAACATGCGTATTATTTACAATACCAAAATCGAAAAGATGAATATATTAAAAACTGGTGGAATGTTGTAAATTGGCCTGATGTAGAAAAAAGATTTGAAAGTGCGAAACAAATTGAATGGACACCGTATTAGACGCAGGTTCTCTGCGTCTTTTTTATTAGAAGGAGAAAGAGATTTCGTTCATATTTTAAAAGGCCAAGCATACACTTGTACAAAAAGTGCCAAAAGGACGTGGGGGGAAATATGAGACGAATTTGTGTAATAATCACGCTTCTTATTATGTGCGCAAGCGTTATACCAATTCCTACATATGCAAAGATGAACAGTAATGTCAGTGCTCGAAATGCTGTATTAATGGAGCAACAGTCCGGTCGTGTATTATACGGAAAAGCAGAACATGAGCCACAAAAAATTGCTAGTATAACAAAAATTATGACAGCCTTGTTAGCTGCTGAATCAGGAAAAATGAAAGAAATGGTATCGGTTAGTAATGAAGCGGTGAGAGTAGAAGGATCGGCAATTTATTTAAAGCCTGGACAGAAAGTGAAGTTAGAGGATTTAGTATACGGACTCATGCTTAGATCTGGTAATGATGCAGCACAAGTAATTGCTGAAAATGTAGGAGGAAGTATAGAAGGGTTCGTATATTTAATGAATGAAAAGGCGAAACAAATTGGAATGAAAGATACTCACTTTTCAAACCCACATGGTTTGGATGGAGATGGATCCCATTATTCATCAGCCTATGATATGGCACTTTTAACAAAGTATGCAATGGGGAACGAAACCTTTAAGAAGATTTTTGGGACAAAAACGTATAAATCAGATTCGTGGGATTATCCGTGGAAAAACAAACATAAACTCGTGACATCTTATTATGAATTTGCGACAGGAGGAAAAACAGGTTTTACGAAGAAAGCAGGACGGACACTTGTTACAACAGCATCAAAAGATGGACTAGATCTAATTGTCGTAACTTTGAGCGCTTCTAGCGATTGGGATGATCATATGAATTTATTTGATAAAGGTTTTGAACGTTTCAAGCAAACGAACGTTGTAGGACAAGGAGCTCTTGCTGAAATAACTGAAAAGAAATATGCCAATCATGTATATACAAAAAATAGTTTTGCAGTGCCATTAACTGAGCAGGAAAGAAAGAATGTCGTATTAAAAGTTGAACTTGATAAAAGTGCAAAACTTAAAGATGGAGTAAAGGTTGGGAAGACGGAAATTTATGTTGGCAATGAGAAAGTTGGAGAACGGAATTTATTTTATAGTAAACGAAAGTTAGTAGCTACAACGGGAATGTATTGGAATAATGTGAAAGAAATTTTTTCTCATATGATAGGTGTTGGGAGCGATGGTTAATCTCGTATGGGTAGCGATGGCAGTCATAGGGATTGTATATGCCATGATAAATGGAACGATGGAAGCAATAAATAAAGCCGTATTTGACGGAGCAAAAGATGCAGTAACAATTTGTATAGGACTTATTAGTGTATTAGTATTTTGGCTCGGTTTAATGAAAATTGCAGAGGAAGCAGGGTTGTTAAAAAAGTTAGTGTCACTTTTTATGCCGATAGTAAAAAGGTTGTTTCCAGAAATACCGAAAGATCATCCGTCAATGGGATTTATTTTATCGAATATGATGGCGAACTTTTTTGGGTTAGGTAATGCAGCAACCCCTCTTGGTATTAAAGCGATGGAACAATTGAAAGAGTTAAATGGAGGGAAGGATTCGGCGAGCCGTTCTATGGTAACGTTTCTCGCGTTAAATACATCAGCGATTACTTTAATTCCTACTACTGTCATTTCGATTCGAATGACGTATGAATCAGCGAATCCTACTGAAATTGTTGGGGTAACATTCATTGCACAAGTACTCTCTATGATCGGAGCGATTTGGATTGACCGCTATTTTTACCGAAGAAGGAGTAGGAAGGGGCGGAAAAAATGAGCATTGTAAATACGATATCATTATGGGTAATCCCTTGTGTAATTGGTTTTATCCTTTTATATGGCACAATAAAGAAAGTGCCGACGTATGAATCGTTCGTTGAGGGGGGAAAAGAAGGGATTCAAATTGCGATCTCTATTTTACCGTTTATGGTTGGAATGCTTGTATCTATTTCGATTTTTCGGGCGTCTGGAGCGTTAGATGCAATGATATCAGTAATGAAGCCGATGTTAGATTTAATTCATGTCCCAGCAGAAATTGTTCCACTAGCACTTATACGCCCTATTTCAGGCTCTGCTGGTTTAAGTATTACGACCGATTTAATTGCCACATATGGGCCAGACTCGTTTATTGGAAGATTGGCTTCTACGATGCAAGGGAGTACAGATACGACTTTTTATATTTTAACAGTATACTTCGGAGCTGTTGGAATTAGAAAAATGGGAGATGCATTAAAAGTAGGACTTTTTGCCGATTTAATCGGGATTATTTGTTCAATTGTGTTTGTTTCTTTAATGTTTAAGTAAGGCGGCTATTCATTTTTTATGCTATTTCGCTTATAATACGTATACGACCACTATTAAGGTGTTGCTTAATAGTGGTTTTTTTATGTGGTATTTTTGACAAAATGATGAACTTTTATTGTGAGCAATATGAAGAATATGGACAATAATAAAAGGTAAAAACATGATTTGCCCTTTATATGTTTATTATCATCGCTATGTTGTTTAAGTAAGATGAAGCGAATGGCCGTCAAGCGTATGCGGTTGCCAAGTCTTTCTAATGTAAGGTAAGATAAATTCGAGGTGAAAAAAAGAAATGGAACGATTACAAAAAGTGATTGCGCAAGCAGGTATTGCATCGAGAAGAAAGGCTGAGGAATTAATTCAGCAAGGAAAAGTAAAAGTGAATGGAAAAATAGTGAAGGAGTTAGGAACGAAAGTAACTCCTCAAGATAAAGTAGAAGTAAATAACATCCCTCTTGAAAAAGAAGAACCTGTTTATTTTTTACTATATAAACCAACTGGCGTAATTTCAAGTGTATCAGATGATAAAGGAAGAAGTGTTGTAACAGACTTTTTCCCTGAAATTAGACAACGTTTATTCCCAATCGGACGCTTAGATTATGATACGTCTGGCGTATTATTGATGACAAATGATGGGGAATTTGCAAATGTATTAATGCATCCAAGATATAAAGTTGAAAAAACGTATGTTGCAAAAATTAAAGGGCCATTAACAGGTGAGAAAATTCGCATGTTAGAACGAGGTGTTGCATTAGAAGATGGGAAAACAGCACCAGCACAAGTGAAAATTATTTCTTGGGACAAGCGTAAAGAGACTGCGATTGTACAATTAACGATTCATGAAGGACGTAATCGTCAAGTACGCCGCATGTTTGAAGCGTTAGATTGTAAAGTAGTGAAACTAAAGCGTGAACGCTACGCCTTTTTAGAAGTGGGTAGCTTGCGACCTGGTGATGCGAGAGAATTGTCACCACATGAGGTGAAACAATTACGTGCATTGGCTTCTACAAAGCCGCGCTAATCGATAGTGTGAAACTTTCACCAGTGGAATGCTCCGCTGGTGATTTATTAAAAAATACGTATATTTATCACTCGTCGAAGAGAGGGGAGACAATATGAAAAAAAATCGCTTATTATTTCGTGTTATTATTCTACTCATTTTATGCGGTGCTGTAGGATTTACACTTTATCAAGGATTTTTTGATGATAAAGAGAAAATGCAAATTGGAAAAGAAGCACCTAACTTTGTTGTAACAGATTTAGAAGGAAAGAAAATTGAACTGAAAGATTTAAAGGGAAAAGGTGTATTTTTAAACTTTTGGGGCACTTGGTGTAAACCGTGTGAAAAAGAAATGCCTTATATGAACGAATTATATCCAAAGTATAAAGAAAAAGGCGTTGAAATTATTGCGTTAGATGCAGATGAAACAGATATTGCGGTTAAGAACTTTGTGAAACAATATGATTTGAAATTCCCAGTTGCTATTGATAAAGGAACAAAAATCATAAGCACATATGGGGTAGGACCATTACCGACAAGCTTTTTGATTAATAAAGATGGAATAGTAGTCGAACAAATTATAGGTGAACAAACGAAAGAACAGTTAGAAGGATATTTAAAGAAAATTACTCCGTAATAAAGAAAGCCTTTACATATGAGGTGCATCCTTATAGTGCCTCTGATTTAAAAATTCTGAGTATTGCGGTAACTTGAGGGTAGAATATACAATAGTACATATAGATATAGGGGCGGTGAGAGTGTTGAAAGAAATTAAGTGTGAATGTGGACATGTGAATCCGATAGGAACTGTTTTTTGTGAAGCATGTGGGAAACCATTTGAAAGCAATGAAAATATAAAACTATTGGATATGCGTTATGAGGGGAGTGCTCGGAGATCTCTCACACAAACAAAAACGATAGTCGATAAAATTTGGAGCTTTTTCTCTTCTGTAAAAGTGGGTGTATGGCTCATTGTAATCACTTTAGCTGCATCAGCAATAGGAACTATTTTTCCGCAAGAAATGTACATAACTCCAGGAATTGCACCAGCTGAATATTATAAGCAAGAATACGGATTTTTAGGGCAACTATACTATCAATTAGGATTTAATAATTTATACGGTTCATGGTGGTATATGATTTTAATTGCTTCAATTGGTATTTCACTTGTGATATGTAGCTTAGACCGTGTCATTCCACTTTATAAAGCTTTAAAGAAGCAAGGGGTGAAAAGACACCCTAGCTTTTTAAAGAGACAAAGATTATACGGCACTGGTACACCGCAAGATGGTGATCTTGAAAGAGTGCAAAAGAATTTAAAGAAAAGAAACTATAACGTGAAAGTGGAAGACGGAAATATTTTGGCGGAAAAGGGACGGTTTTCACGCTGGGGTCCATATGTGAATCATATTGGTCTCATTATCTTTTTATTCGGTGCAATGCTCCGTTTTTTACCGAGTATGTACGTAGACGAAGCCCTTTGGTTACGTGACGGTGAAACGAAAGAAATCCCAGGAACGGATGGTCAATACTATTTAAAAAACGAGAAATTTATTAAGGAAGTTTATGATAAAAGTAAGGACAAGGAAGTTTTTGATGAAGCGATTGATCGTGTAGGCGATAAAATGATTGCGAAAAACTTCCAAACGAATGCTGTATTATATAAAGCGGTCGGCGAAAATATAGCAGGACAAAAACCGAAATTAGAAAAAGTAAAAGAAGCGGAAATTCGAGTGAATGAACCGCTGAAATTTGATCAATTTGCTATATATCAAGTGGATTACAAAGAAAGTGAATTTAAAAGCATGTCATTCCATTTGCAAAACAAAGAAAATAATCAAAAGTGGGGACCGATCAAAGTTGATTTAACGAACCCTACAGAAAAATATGATTTAGGAAATGGTTATTCTTTAGAACTATTAAGCTATTTCCCTGACTTTTATTTTGATGAGAGTGGAAGACCAAATACGAAAACGAAATTACCAAACAACCCTGCATTTGTGTTTAAAATGTTTACGCCTGAAACACCAGATGGTGAAGTGAGTTTTGTTGGTATTCAGCAAAATATAGAACCTGATGGAAATAATAAATATAAAATGTCGTTTGCAGGTGTGGAAATGCAAAATGCAACAGCACTTACTGTAAGGAAAGATTTAACGCTTTGGATTCTCGGTATTGGAGGATTTATATTTATGGTTGGTGTCATTCAAGGGATGTATTGGAATCATCGTCGTATTTGGATACAACGCGTTAATGATGAATGGTGGATTGCAGGACACACGAATAAAAATTGGTTCGGTTTAAAGAAAGATATTGAAAGAGTACTAGAAGGTACGGCAATTCCGCAGCCAAGCGATAAAGTAGTGGATAAAAAAATTAGTTAAGGTGGGGAAACGATATGGTGCAAATAAGTAGTAACTTTCTCTTTACCGCATTTATTTTATATTTAATTGCAACTCTATTTTTCGGGGGAGCAATTAAAGAAAAAGGTCATAAATGGGCAAATATAGGAATAACGATTACAATTTTAGGGTTTATTGCACAAACAGTATATTTTGTTACAAGATGGATTGCATCAGGACATGCACCAGTTAGTAACTTTTTTGAATTCGGTACATTTTTCGGCATGATGCTTGTCGGAGCATTTATTGTCATGTATTTTATGTATCGCGTAAGTATAATCGGACTTTTTGCATTACCAGTTGCACTTTTATTAATTGCCTATGCAAGTATGTTTCCGAGGGAAATATCTCCGCTTATTCCTTCTTTAAAAAGTAATTGGTTGCATATTCACGTGACGACTGCAGCAGCAGGACAAGCAATTTTAGCAATTAGTTTTATTACGGGCGTTATGTATTTATTGAAAAATGTAGACCAATCAACGAGAAGCAAACGTACATTTTGGTTAGAAACGGTAGTGTTCACACTTGTTTGTACAGTTGGTTTTATTGGAGTGACAACGTTATTTTCTAGTATGAAATATGAAGCGAAGTTTCAATGGGTTGATAAAAATGAACAACAAGTGGAAATGAAGTACAATCTTCCAGCTTTAGTAGGACCGCACGAAGGAAAGTTATTGACAGAAAATAAATTAGAACCGACAGTTGAAGTTCCAGCGATTGTAAATGCGAAAAAATTAAATACTGTTATTTGGTCAGTGTTAGTTGGGACATTACTTTATATTGTATTAAGACTTGTTTTACGCAAACGAGTATCGGCAGCACTTCAGCCGTTAGTAAAGAATACAAATAGTGATTTACTGGATGAAATCGGATATCGTTCTATTGCAATTGGATTCCCGGTTTTCACATTAGGTGCATTAATTTTTGCCATGATTTGGGCTCAAATAGCGTGGACACGTTTTTGGGGTTGGGATCCAAAAGAGGTTTGGGCGCTTATTACTTGGCTCTTTTATGCGGCGGTATTACATTTACGCTTATCAAAAGGGTGGCACGGAGAGAAGTCAGCGTGGTTAGCGGTAATTGGTTTTGCAATCATTATGTTTAACTTTATTGTAGTAAACTTAATTATCGCGGGTTTACATTCATACGCATAGAGAAATAAAATAGGAGAGTGAATGTCACTTTCCTATTTTATTTTTGTCAATTTTTCTTCTTTTTTGAGAAAAACATGACAAAGTAGCGGTTGATTTTGTAAAATGATGTCGAGGACATTATATCCTGTTCAAAAAAAATACATAGTTTTGGAAAAAAATTGAACAAACTTTATTATTCTTGTGAAGCATAATATGGGAAGTGAAACATTTAGAAGATTGCTTAAATAAACGAGAATAGCGCAACATACTAGTGTAGAAGGGTAGGTGTAAACCGTTGTGGTAAAAGTACGCAACGGGTAGAAATGGAAAATGAATCAAGAATTTTAATTGTAGACGATGAGGATCGTATTCGTCGTTTGTTGAAAATGTATTTAGAAAGAGAACAATATACAATTGAAGAAGCGGACAATGGTGATACAGCTTTAGAAATGGCGTTACAAAATGATTACGATTTGATCCTATTAGATCTTATGATGCCAGGTAAAGATGGTATTGAAGTGTGTAAAGGGGTTCGTGAGAAGAAAGCGACGCCAATTATTATGTTGACGGCAAAAGGTGAAGAAGTAAACCGAGTACAAGGGTTTGAGGTAGGAACTGATGATTATATTGTGAAACCATTTAGCCCACGTGAAGTAGTGCTTCGTGTGAAAGCGGTCTTACGCCGTTCTGTACCAACAACGTTCTTTACACAAGATACAACGACAAAAGATGTTACTGTGTTCCCTCATTTAACAATTGATAATGATGCACACCGTGTTACAGCAGATGGTAATGAAGTAAACTTAACACCGAAAGAGTACGAATTACTATTATTCTTAGCGAAAGCGCCTGATAAGGTATTTGATCGTGAGCAATTGTTAAAAGAAGTATGGCAATATGAATTCTTCGGAGATTTACGTACAGTTGATACGCATGTAAAGCGTTTACGTGAGAAGTTAAGCAAAAAATCACCAGATGCTGCGAAGATGATTGTTACCGTTTGGGGCGTAGGTTACAAGTTTGAGGTTGTGAACGACTGATGCTTTGGAGAAGTGTAGTAGGGAAATTATGGATGACCATATTGCTTCTCGTTTCGTTTGTGCTCGGATTTGTTGCGATTTTACTTTCACAGTTCTTTAGAACATATTATGTTGATATGAGTGAAGCTAGGCTTCAAAAAGTTGCAACAAGTGTTTCAGAGTTAATTGAAGAAGGTGCCGATGTAAAAACGATTGAGAATATCGCGTACAAATTCTCTGATCCACTTTCAAGGATCATTATTGTAGAAGATGGTAAAGAAATATCTTCTTCGCCGAAACAAGAAGGATTAGTCACTCTTACAATGGATAATTTGAAAGAAGACAAAGAATTAGCGGCTGTTTTTACAGACAAAAAAGAAATTAAGAATAACATTAGAAAAGCCTCTAATAGTAGAAAGAATAAAAACACTGAAAATGATATTATGATTGTCGGAAAACCAGTGCATTCAAAAAATCAAAGTGCAGTGTTCGTATACGAATCTTTACAAGTACCGATACAAGGTATGGAGAGAACGACTGATTTTATATTCTTATCAGCAGGGATTGCGATTATATTAACAACGTTCTTTGCATTCTTCTTATCTACTCGAATTACAGCACCACTCCGTAAAATGCGTGAGGTTGCTTTTGAGGTCGCGCGTGGGAAGTTTGATGCGAAAGCACCTATGGTATCTCAGGATGAGATTGGTGAGCTTGCAACGGCCTTAAACCAAATGGGGAAACAGTTGAAGTTTAATATGAATGCCCTGCAGCAAGAAAAAGAACAGTTAGCAAGTATTTTAAGTAGTATGGCAGATGGGGTTATTACGTTAAATCAAGAAGGTGAAGTCGTTGTAATTAATCCGCCGGCTGAACATTTCTTACAAGTTTGGCAAGAGGAAAAGGAAGTAGAGCTCAGTAAAAAACTACCTTCTGAACTTGTTGAACTATTCCATCTCGTTGTAGAAAGTGAGCAACAACAAGTGGTTGAAATTAATTTACAAAAAGGGAACTATGTAGTTCTTATGACGCCGCTTTACAATCAAACGAAAATTCGTGGTGCTGTAGCTGTATTACGTGATATGACGGAAGAGCGCCGTCTTGAGAAGATGCGTCAAGACTTTATTGCGAACGTATCACATGAACTTCGTACACCGATGGTAATGCTTCAAGGGTATAGTGAAGCGATTTTAGATGATATTGTGCAAACGAAAGAAGAAATTAATGAGTTTGTTCAAATTATTTATGATGAATCCGTTCGTTTAGGTAAACTTGTAAATGAACTATTAGATTTAGCGCGTATGGAAAGTGGTAATGTAGAGTTACATATAGGTGAAGTTGATATTCATCCTTTCGTTGAAAAAATAGGTCGTAAATTCCAAGGAATTGCAAAGGATAAAGAAGTCGCATTAACGGTTGATTTCCAGAATCCAATTGAACAATACCCGTTTGATGCAGATCGTATGGAACAAGTATTGACGAATTTAATTGATAACGCAATTCGTCATACGAATGCAGGCGGACATGTAACGCTTGTAATTAATACGAAAAATAATGGTCTTACTTTTGAAGTACAAGATTCAGGCGCTGGTATTCCAGAAGAAGATATTCCATTTTTATTTGATCGTTTCTACAAAGCTGATAAAGCAAGAACACGTGGGAAAAAAGGTGGAACGGGGCTCGGGCTTGCGATTGCAAAAAATATTGTGCAAGGCCATGATGGTAAAATTGCTGTTTCAAGTGTTGTTGGAGAGGGAACTACATTCTCTGTATATTTACCGAATCGTATAATTTAGATATACGTTTTTAAAGTTGATAATGAATAAAGTTCTACTGTTTTTTATTTTTTTGTAAAATCAATTAAATAAATAATAGTAGAACTTTTTTTCTATCTTAGTCGAATGAAGAATAGCAAGAGGGGTGTCGTGAAGCGATGAAATTATATACGAAAACAGGAGATAAAGGGACAACAAGTGTAATAGGCGGCAGAGTGGATAAAGATAATATCCGAGTTGAAGCATATGGCACGATAGATGAGGCGAATTCTCATATTGGATATGCAATGACTAAGCTACAAGGCGGATCTTTTGGAGATATTTACAATGAACTTGAAAATATTCAACATGAACTATTTGATTGCGGGGGAGACTTGGCGATAGTAGAGGGGAAAATTCCTTATAAAGTAACGGTTGAAATGGTTGAAAGCTTAGAAAGAAGGATTGATTCGTATATAGAAGAAGCACCGCCGTTAGAGCGTTTTATTTTACCAGGTGGAAGCGAAGCGGCAGCTGCTATTCATATTGCACGTACAGTTGTAAGGCGAGCAGAACGATGTGTAGTGTCCTTGCAAAAAGAAGGGAAAATAAATGAAGTTGTTCTAAAGTATGTAAATAGATTATCTGATTATTTGTTTGCGGTAGCTAGAGTAATAAACGCTCGATTACAAGTAAAAGATGTGGAGTATAATCGCAGTGCAATCGTTTTTCGTGATAAAAACGAGAAGGAAGTGGAGTGATTCACTTTCTTTTTTGTATACTTTTTTCTGTAATATACCAAAATAAGAGAAGGTATGGTGTTAATTAGAAAACGGAGGATGTATATGAAAGTGTTAAAATGTGGCGTCATGTTATTGACGGTATTGTTTTTATCTCAATTACATGTGTACGCAGAGGGAAATCAATGGACATGGCCTGTTGAAGGGCAGATAAGTGATTATTTTGGGACAAGGCATGGAAAACACTACGGTATAGATATAGCGGCACCGATTGGCACGCCTGTGGCAGCTATTCAAGAAGGTAAGGTAACAAAGTCTTATTATTCAAGTAGTTATGGAAACGTTGTATTTATTAAACATGGAGAATATGAGGCCGTGTATGCGCATTTAAATAAGAGATATGTAGTTCAAAGGGATTATATTTCAAAAGGAGAAATAATTGGAGAAGTAGGAAATACAGGAGAATCGAGAGGTGCACACTTACATTTAGAAGTTCATCAAGGAAGATGGACGATGGCGAAAAAGAATGCGATGAATCCATTGCTAGTTCTAAATGAACAGAGAAATGAAGTTGTTTCCTCATCCTTATATGTCGTCCAAAAAGGGGACACTTTAGTTAGTATTGCACGGAAATTTAGTATGTCAGTTAAGGAAGTTAAAGATAAAAATGGACTGCAGCAAGATAGGATTTATCCAAATCAACAATTATACGTAAAGTAAAAAAAGAGCTAGTTAAACTAGCTCTTTTTTTACCAAAAAATAAAGACACATATAAATCCAGAAATAGCTAAGTAGCTATATAAGTAAAATACTTTCGTTCTTGTTTTTTCGTTCGTTCGAAATAGTACAATAGTCGGTTCAATTAAACCGATTGTCAAACAAAGTAAACCAAGAAGCATACAACCAATTGAAATGGAGTACAGGGCGATTTGTGGTGCTTGAAATGGAATCATCCATTTTAATAAAAATGCAATAAGTGCAGTGTAGCAAATGCTGCCGATGTATTTATTCAACGGTGCATTAGAACGGAACCCTGGAAGTTTTTTCAAGAAGGAGCGGGAAACAACTTCAGTTTGTAAAGATGTGTGCTCTTCAATTATTTTTTGAGCTTCTTTTCCTTTTTGGAAAAGGGATAATATCCAGTTTCGCTCACCTTGAAAAATAAATTGAGAAGTTGTCAAATAATGATCCACCTTCACTTTATTCCAACTTTTCCATGGGTGACGCTCACACAGTTTTAATTTACTCTCTGTTTTTTTATCATACTGATAAATACTGATGCCATCTTCATCGAAAGCAGCATAGTATGTCTCGCTTGAGAATGTGCCTAAATCAATTGGACAGTAGAAAAGTAATTCTTTTTTTAAGTAAAAGTATTCTTTTCTTAAGTTTTTTTTCATTGCTTCTCGAATAGAGTGTCTCTTTTCTTTTTTCATGACATTTCCTCCATAATCCAGAAAATGTTCTTATCTTAACAATTCAACATCTTATCACTTTTCATTATATATGACTAGGGGATTCATAGGGGAAATGCCGAATACTAAAAAATCTGGGGTGTATTGTAAAATATAGTGATTGGTTTTAATTATATAAAATTAATAACTTATTTTTAATAAGTTACACTTTTTTTGTTCACAATACGATTATGTTGTTGTATAATAAAGTGGAAAATAGAATATCGGTCTATCTTCGGGGCAGGGTGAAAATCCCGACCGGCGGTGATGAACTATATGTGATTTTGTTCTAAGCCCGCGAGCCGTTAAGGCAGGATTTGGTGTGATTCCAAAGCCGACAGTATAGTCTGGATGGGAGAAGATGGAGGTTCAAGCGTTCAAAAAAGATATGGATTTGAACGTCTGTTTGATGTGCCTTAAATTCTCCCTTTGTGTAAAACACAAAGGGTTTTTTCGTTCTATGAAAAAGTAGGCATAGCAGAACCTTTCCACTTTCCATGAGAAGATCGATGGAAAAGGAGAGAGAAAGATGAAACAAAAAAACAGTGTAGTGCAGATGGTGAGTGTAGCGATGCTAAGTAGTATTGCATATTTACTGATGATGTTGGATTTCCCGTTTCCAGGGCTTCCGCCATTTTTAAAAATTGATTTTAGTGATGTACCAGCTCTAATTGCAGCAATTATTTTCGGGCCAGTTGCAGGGATAATTGTAGAGGCGATAAAGAATATTTTACATTACGGAATTCAAGGGAGTTTAACGGGAGTGCCAGTTGGAGAAATTGCTAACTTTATTGCAGGATGTTTATTTATTGGACCGGCAGCTTTCTTATTTAGAAAGTATCGTACTGTTAAGAGTTTAACGACAGGATTAATGCTAGGGACAATTACAATGGCGCTCATTATGAGTGTATTAAATTACATCATTATATTCCCAGCTTACACTTGGTTTTTAAATTCACCAGCTATGTCTAGCGAGGCTATAAGAACAACGGTTGTAACGGCAATCTTACCATTTAATTTGATTAAAGGAATTGTTGTGACAATTGTATTTGTAGCGTTATTCTCACGCCTGAAAGTATGGGTGTTTACAAAAATGAAAAATGCATAAAATATAAAATAAAACCATTAGTAGTATGGAACTACTAGTGGTTTTTTATTAAGTAGAATGAAAATAGAAAACAAAAAATATCCCTCATATGAATGAGGGATATTTTTTGAAGTTAATAAAAGACTATTCGAATTTTAAAGAGTCGCCATCGAATGATTCATCAGCAACTTTAATTGAGTCAGTTGGACAACCTTCGAATGCATCCATCATATCTTCAATTAATACATCTGGAATTTCAACGATACCTTGGTTATCGTCTAACGTTACAAATGCAATACCTTCATCATCATAATCATAAATGTCTGGTGCAGCAGCGCCGCAAGCACCACATGCGATACAAGTATCTTTATCAACGATTGTATATTTTGCCATCTTTTTTCCCTCCTGATAATATGTATGTGAAAAGCTCGCCATAAAAATTATAACCTTATTGTAAAACGGTTTTTAAAACTTTTCAACATAAAATTATAATGATAATCCTTATCAATTAGAGTGTCAACTAATTTTTGCATTATGTCATAAGATTTTCAAAATACGTAAATGTTATTTCGTTTGGTACAATATACTATATACAAGTACATAGTGCCGATATGATAAGTTTAATGAGTAAGTGCAATCATACTAAAAAGTAATTAAGCTAGATTGAAAGGTGGAAGCGGTAATGCAACTACAATATACTTTATTGTATTGTTTAAAACAATTGAATGGTGAAAGGACCGTTTCTTCTATTTATTATTTATTAAAAGGAAAACGATCTTCGCAAACGTTACAAGATGGAAACATGTTCCGAATTTCATTTTTGTTTGGAATATATAAATCGTTAAATAGAACAGACTATGATCGTGAAGTTGCAAAGTTGTTGCAAGCAGATTTGATTCGAGAAATACATGAAAATACATATTTGTTAACATCTAAAGGTAAAATGCAGTTACATACATGGGAGGAAGTGTATGCTTTTCCCGCGCATTTACATGGTTTACACTATGGTGAATTAGGTGAAACATTTTGGAAGCGTTTATCATTAATTATTCAAACTATATCTAATTTACAACAGAATAATACGAAATTTATTCCCATTCAACAAGATACAGAAATAATGATGTGGGTAAAACGCTTTTTAACAGGTATACCATATAGGCGAAGTGAATTGGCTAAAAGATTATGGAAAGAAATACATAATCTTTTAGGAAAAGGTGATGTGGTAGAAGCGACGATTGTAACATATAGATTAACAGGATATGAACGTATCGGTTGTACATTGCAGCAATTAGCGGAAATTACGAAACAAGATATATTCCGGGTGTATTTTTTATTTTGGGGTACGATTCACTTCTTTATACAAGAAGTTCACGATAAAGAAAATGAATTTCCGCTATTGGCTGAGATTATCTCTTATCCAAATGAGAGAGCTGAATTATTTAGTTTATCAACGAAAAAAACATATAATTTTTGGAGACAAGGACGCTCTTTAGATGAAATAGCGACAATTAGAAATTTAAAGGTTGCAACGATAGAAGATCATTTTGTTGAAATTGCTTTGCGGGAAAAAGAGTTTTCAATCGAGATGTTTATGGAAAAAGACAAAATAGATAAAGTAACAAAAGTAATTGAGGCATTACAAACACGTAAGTTGCGTGAGTTGAAACAAGCGGTTGGAGAGGGTATCTCTTATTTTGAAGTTCGTCTTGTATTGGCGCGGATGGAGGGTATAAATGAAGCTTGAGGAATATTTATATAGATGGTTTGGATATTCTGAATTTCGTACAGGGCAAAAAGGGGTCATTACAGATTTATTAGAAGGAAAAGATGTTATAGCAATGCTCCCGACTGGAAGAGGGAAGTCTATGTGCTATCAACTTCCAGGGCTAATGCAAGAAGGAACCGTGCTTGTTGTATCACCATTATTATCTTTGATGGAAGATCAAGTTACACAATTAAAGTATGTTGTGAAAAACCGAGTAATAGCACTTAATAGTTTTCGGACATTACATGAAAAAAGAGAAGCGATGAAAAAATTAGCTTCATATAAATTTATTTTTGTTTCACCAGAGATGTTGCAGTCGGAAGTGTTAATAAGAGAATTGAAGAAAGTTCATATTTCATTATTTGTTGTGGATGAGGCTCATTGTATTTCACAATGGGGTTATGATTTTAGGCCAGACTATAAAAAACTAAATGTAGTCATTGAAAATATCGGGTCTCCTACGGTGCTAGCATTAACGGCAACAGCGACAAAAGATGTACTCCGAGATATAGCAGAGAGTTTAGATTTGAAGAAAGTGACGCAGCATGTATACTCTATTGATCGTCCAAATATTGCGATGGAAGTACAATTTGTGGAGACGATAGAAGAGAAGAAAGAAGCGCTTTTGAACCAGGTGATGTATTTACAAGGGCCAGGGATTGTATATTGTTCAAGCAGAGCGTGGACAGAACGTTTAACGGAGTATTTAAGAGGAAAAGGCGTGACTGGTGTCGCTTTTTATCATGGTGGTATGGAACATGAAGAGCGTATGTTAATTCAACAGCAGTTTATGAATGACCAGTTGCAGCTTGTAATATGTACAAGTGCTTTTGGTATGGGAGTAAATAAGTCGAATACGAGCTATATTATTCATTTTCATTATCCGACTAATATAGCTTCCTATTTACAAGAAATCGGAAGAGCTGGAAGAGATGGTGAACCGAGTATAGCTATCTTACTATGTAGTCCGTTAGATCACGATTTACCAATTTCGATAATTGAAGATGAATTGCCAAGTCAGTCGCAAATACAATTTTTATTCTCTTTACTACAAGAAAGAATGTTTCAAACGAAAGAATTACCAATAGAAGAGGTAGAAGAAATTTGTTATAATGCAGCAAAATTTAATGAACAATATTGGCGTTTCATCCGCTATCATCTTGAACAGCTTGGAATCATACAACAGCGAAAATTAAAATTAGAGAGCTTGTCAGATGAAATTATGAACAGATTAATAGCTGAAGTAGAAATAAGGCTACGTAATAAATATAGTGAGCTAGAAAACATGAAATCGTGGATACAAGTGAAAGAATGTAGGCGTGAATATTTGTTACAACAGTTCGGTTATAGAAAAGAGAACGAGTTGAAAAATTGCTGTGACTA
This sequence comes from Bacillus cereus group sp. N6, assembly GCF_016483705.1. Lineage (NCBI taxonomy): Bacteria > Bacillati > Bacillota > Bacilli > Caryophanales > Bacillaceae > Bacillus > Bacillus cereus group sp. N6. The sequence goes on along the minus strand of NZ_JAEHBI010000007.1, from coordinate 131,676 downwards.
TTGTGGTATTACAAAAACAGATTATAAAAAAAGACAAGCGCAACAATCGGATTTCGACTATAATTGGGAAACAGAGTTACAAAAGCTTTTCGGTCTAGAAAAGATGGGGGAATGATGAACATTCAAAGGCATAATATTGAAGATATGAGTCCGAAAGAAATAAGGCTGAATCTGTATATCACACAGTTCATTATTATCGGTATCGGTTGTTTACTAGCATATGTATTATTCCGAGATATAAAATCGGTGTATAGTCTGTGGAAGTGGGAACCGGTGTCTATACTTATAATAGGTGGCTTGTTGGCGATTGGTATTGTGTTATTAGATTATGTTGCAATGCGAGTATTTCCAGAGTCTTGGTTTGATGATGGTGGTATTAACGATAAGATGTTTCAAGGAATGTCAGTTATGCACCTACTCGTTATTACGTTCATTATCGGCTTTGCAGAAGAATTTTTATTTAGAGGTGTAGTGCAGACGCACTTTGGAATTGTAATAGCGAGTTTAGTATTTGCAGTGTTACATATTCGGTATATAACAAAGCCATTTTTGTTTTGTTTCGTCTGTTTCATTAGTTTTGTCTTTGGTTATGTGTTTGAATGGACAGGAAATTTGTTTATAACAATCTTTGCACACTTTCTTGTTGATTTTATAATGGGACTCCAATTAAGAAAATAAATGGAAGGTGGTGGTGAACAACATGAGAAAACGAATTCCTGATTTCGAAGAGGAATTAGAAGTTGAGCGAGTGGAAGAAAAAGAAAGTTTACCGCCGCGTAGTGAAATTCATAGAAATAAAGAGAAAAAAGAAAAGTTTAAAATGAATCATATTTTCGTCCGAGTTTTAACATTTCTATTCATATTACTACCAATTAGTATCTTATGGTATACAGATAAATATATTCAGGTGAAAAGTGATGGTAATAACGCTGGGAAAAGTGCGTTTGAGGTCATTTTCTTTGATTCAGCTAAATCTGAGTCTGAGGCAACATCTGAGAAAGTAGTAACGCATACGGTAAAAGAAGGAGAAACTTTAGAAAGTATAGCGAAGCAATATTTTTCAGATGAAACTGGGATTGAAGTGATTAAAAAGTATAATGATTTACAAGAAGATGAAGTGAATGTAGGTCAAGAAATAAAAATTCCGATAAAAGATAAGTCCGCAAAACAGGATAGCTAGTAACATACCTACTATAAAAACTGAGGATTATCTTTATGCGGAAGGGAGTGAAAAATATATGATATGGATTATCTTATTAAGTGCTCTCATATGTATTGGTGTTATATTTCTTCTTGTAATGTATACAGAAGCGATGCGTAATACTGTGTTAGAACATACTTTACTTTTTGAAGAATTTCCGAAAAGTTTTCAAAAAGTAAAGGTGTTTTTTATTTCTGATATTCATAGAAGGGTCATTTCAAGTTCATTAATTGAACAAGTAAAAGGAAAAGTAGACCTTGTAATTATTGGCGGTGATTTAGCGGAAAGAGGCGTCCCTTTATCGAAAATTTCTGCAAATATACAAAAGTTAAGAGCGATAGCTCCTGTATATTTTGTGTGGGGAAATAATGATTATGAGATTGAATATCATGAATTAGATGCTTTGTTATTAGAAAATAATGTGAAAGTTTTAGATAATACAAGAGTTGTATTTGAGTCTGAACTAGGAGAAAAAATTTGTTTGCTCGGTGTAGATGATGTTGGTTTGAAGCGTGATCGTTTAGATTTAGCTTTGGCTGATTGCAAAGAAGATGGTTTTCGCATATTAATTAGCCATAACCCTGATATAATAAATAAAATGTCTGGAAAAGAACAAATTTCACTTGTGTTAAGTGGACATACACATGGAGGACAGATTCGATTATTCCCATCTAAAAAATATTTAAAAGGTGGCGTATATAAGCATTCAAATATGACTCTTTTTGTTAGTAATGGGTATGGAACAACGTTGATTCCACTTCGCTTCCGAGCACCTGCTCAAACACATATTATTACGTTATGCGGAGGGAAATGATGCCAACTCTAAACGGGAAATATAACATAAAAGCTGTTTCGAATATAATTGGAATTCAGCCGAGTACGCTTCGTGCATGGGAAAGACGATATCAAATTATTGCCCCAAAGCGGAATCATGCGGGGCATCGATTATATACAGAAGAGCATATTCAAATTTTGAAATGGTTAATGGACAAGGTTTCTTCCGGCATGATGATTGGACAAGCAGTTCAATTATTAGAAGGGAATCGTTTGCAGAGTAATGTTCAAAAAGAAATACATTACGATAGAGAAGTTGTTTTAGTGGACGATTTACTGCAAGCTTTGTTAAAATTTGATGAAATTACAACTTCTGCATTGTTAAACGAGGCTTTCAGTATTTATGCAACAGAAAAAGTCATAGCAAGTATTGTTCTTCAAGTGTCAAATAAATTGTTAACGTTAAAAAATAATAATGAAGTTACAATGGTGCAATTCCAATATGTCGTATCATTTTTACAAACTCGTCTAGGAATGGTGTATCATAATGCATCATCATTTTCTTCTATACACAAAGTTGTCGTGTTAGAAAATAATATGTTGAAAGGGTTTGTTTTCTCAACGTATTTACGCTTAAAAGGATATGAGGTGATATATATTAGGTCAAGCTTAGCGGAAGATGGTATTTTGTTAGCTGTTGAGCAAATACAACCTACATATGTAGTAGTCTCTTTTGATGAGGAACGAGAACTTAAGAACGCGATGAAGGACATGAATTTGTTGCAAGAAAAAAGTGAGAAACTTTCTGTTGGGTTTATAGGAGAAATAGGTGCTCGAGATCAGTTGAACATTCAAACATGCCTAATTGGTGATACGAAAGAAGAATGGGATGATTGGTTAAAAATGTTAGAATAGTTGTTCGAAAAGAACCATCTATTTTCTATTTCATATAATAAAAATTATATTCATTGGTTACGTAGGGAGGGTATGAGATGAGGCTGGAACGATTAAATTACAATAAGATAAAAATTTTCTTAACATTTGATGATTTATCTGAACGAGGATTAACGAAAGAAGATTTGTGGAGAAATGCACCGAAAGTACAGCAATTATTTCGTGATATGATGCAAGAAGCAAATAAGGAACTAGGGTTTGAAGCGGATGGTCCAATTGCAGTTGAAGTATTTTCTCTACAAGCGCAAGGAATGGTCGTAATTGTAACGAAAGAACATCAAGATGTGGATACAGATGATGAGTTCCGTGACGAGTTTATTGAAATGCAAGTGACTCTAGATGAAAGCGAGCATATACTTTATGAGTTTGCTACACTAGATGACGTAATTAACCTGTCGAATCGTTTATATAACCTTGATGTAACTGGCGGAAAACTATATACGTGGGATGGGCGTTTCTATCTTTGGATGGAAGAAGAGGAGCAGGTTCAATTACTGAAGGCAGATTTTATAGCTATTTTAGCGGAATATGGTAATCCGTCTACAGCAACTATTTATCGTCTAATGGAGTATGGTAAAGAATTAATGGCTTCTCAAGCAATTGAACAAATACACAATTACTTTGTGAAAAAACAAAACCTTAGCTAATATAACAAAGCTAAGGTTTTGTTTTTTATTTGGAGAAACCTAAAATGTTGGTCTGAAAATGTCAAAACGATTAATGGTATAGCGGGAATCATAAATATTTGGGCGCTCTTTACTATACTTAAAAATATCTTCTTAAGTTGTTATATATAAGTAAAATAAAAAATATTTAAATATTTAAGTATTTTACTTTTCTAAAAGCAATAAAAGGACTATAATGATAGTGAAAACGCTTGCAACAGGAAATAGTTTGTATATATTTGTTAGCGTTTTCTATTGCATTCCAAATTTAACGGTGTATACTAGGCAATGAAGGTTTACTAAACAAGTGAAATTACAGGGGGTTTACTTACTATGGTAGCCGAAAAGGGAACTCAAACAAAAACACAACAACAAAGGGAACAACATTTTGAACTATTGAATTCGACACAAATTGTTATTAGTGAAGCATTAGAAAAATTGGGTTATCCAAACGAAGTATATGAATTATTAAAAGAACCAATTCGTATGATGACAGTGAAAATACCAGTTCGTATGGATGACGGGACTGTTAAAATATTTACAGGATATCGTGCACAACATAATGATGCTGTTGGTCCAACGAAAGGTGGAATTCGCTTCCATCCGAATGTAACAGAAAATGAAGTGAAAGCACTTTCAATCTGGATGAGTTTAAAATGTGGTATTGTTGATTTACCATACGGTGGAGGTAAAGGTGGAATTATCTGTGACCCACGTGAAATGTCATTCCGTGAGTTAGAAAGATTAAGCCGCGGTTATGTACGAGCAATTAGCCAAATCGTAGGACCGACGAAAGATATTCCAGCTCCAGATGTATTCACAAACTCTCAAATCATGGCATGGATGATGGATGAATATAGCCGTATTGATGAATTTAATTCACCAGGATTTATTACAGGTAAGCCACTTGTATTAGGTGGATCACATGGACGTGAAACAGCAACGGCGAAAGGTGTAACAATTTGTATTCGCGAAGCTGCAAAAAAACGCGACATTGATATTAAAGGTGCACGCGTTGTTGTTCAAGGATTCGGTAATGCTGGTAGCTTCTTAGCTAAATTTATGCATGATGCAGGCGCGAAAGTTATTGCAATCTCGGATGCTTACGGTGCATTGCATGATCCAAACGGATTAGATATTGATTATTTATTAGACCGTCGTGATAGCTTCGGTACAGTAACAAAACTATTTAATAATACAATTTCAAACAAAGAATTGTTAGAACTTGATTGCGACATTTTAGTTCCAGCTGCAATTGAGAACCAAATTACAGAAGAAAATGCTAATAATATTAAAGCAAAAATCGTTGTTGAAGCTGCAAATGGTCCAACAACATTAGAAGCAACTAAAATTTTAACAGATCGCGGAATTTTACTTGTTCCAGACGTATTAGCAAGTGCTGGCGGTGTAACAGTATCTTACTTTGAGTGGGTACAAAATAACCAAGGTTACTACTGGACTGAAGAAGAAGTAGAACAACGTTTAGAAAAAGTAATGGTAAGATCATTTGATTCTATTTATGAAACAGCACAAGTTCGTAAAGTGAACATGCGCTTAGCTGCGTATATGGTCGGTGTTCGTAAAATGGCTGAAGCAAGTCGCTTCAGAGGTTGGGTATAATATTATATCGTGAGAAAACGTGATTCCTTTCGAGGGAATCACGTTTTTTTGTTGAAGTATTAGTGTGAGGTGTTGTATATGGAAAATGAAATGATGGAACGAGTAGAACAATTAGAAGAAAAGGTTAAGAGGTTAGAGGGAGAACTCTCAAGAACGATGAAAGCCCGAAAAACAAGTAACGTTCGGATGTTCGGAGAAGGACTACTGTTTTTAATATTTGGTGCAGTTGTAGTAGGGCCGATTATCGCTTTTGTAATCTCAATTCTTACTTGGATTGTTGAAAAATAAAATAAAAACAAAAAAGAACGCTTGTTCTACACGAACAAACGTGCTATACTTTCCTTAGATAAACAAAACGGAAATGATTTTAAGGAGAGATAAATGATGAAAATGACAGTAGACCAAAGATTTATGATGCCAGCAGATGTTGTAGAACGAGTGGAAGTATTAAGAAACAAACAAAGTAAGCGCGGCACATTATTACAATCTGTAAATAAATTTTTCGGTTTAGATACGAAAGAAGATTGTGTTTGGTTTTACGGTTTTTATGGAGTTGCTGTAAGTATTTTATTATTTATGGTGTTCACATCAAATATTTTCGATTTTCTCTTCGCGTAAGAAATATGCGATAAGGACATTGCTACCGAATACATATATAAAGAAGTAAGGTAATCTTCTGAAGCGGGAGTTGGTAGTAATGGCGATGTTTCCTATAGAGCGTAACTATATTGGGTATGGAAGTTCACGACCGGGAATTCCTCTTTCTAAAGTAAGGTTTATTGTAAGTCATGATACGGGGAACCCTGGTAGCAATGCGATAGGGAATCGGGATTATTTTAATGAAATACAACCGAAAGCTTCGGCACATACATTTATAGATGATAAAACAATATTGGAAATTGTTCCTATAAATGAAGTTGCCTATCACGTTCGATATGGTGTGCCGACAGATAATGACTTATATGGTTATGATGCTAATAAGGCTGCCATTGGAGTGGAACTTTGTTATGGCGGTGATGTTAACTTTTGGGAAGCGTATACCCGTTTTACGTGGTATCATGCGTATTTATGTCAAAACTTCGGCTTGAATCCGAAGAAAGATATCGTATCACATAAAACACTTGACCCAGCTAGAAAGATTGATCCTGAAAATGTATTAGGGAAACAAGGTATTAAATTTCAGCAGTTTTTAGCAGATGTCTATCGGATGTACGTTTCGTTTAGATGACAAATATATGAAAAATGAATACAATAAAGATAGGTGCCTACTGCTGTAAGTAGGTTTTTTCTTGTTTTTATAAATAGCGTATTGGTAGAAGACTAGGAGTGAGCTGAGTATGCAGAAAGAAACAGCTATCATAATTGGAGGCGGTCCGTGCGGATTAGCAGCAGCAATTTCGTTGCAAAAGGTAGGGATAAATCCGTTAGTAATTGAAAAAGGAAACATTGTAAATGCGATTTATAATTATCCAACTCATCAAACATTTTTCTCTTCTAGTGAAAAATTAGAAATTGGTGATGTAGCTTTTATTACAGAAAATCGTAAGCCAGTTCGAAATCAAGCGCTTGCGTATTATCGTGAAGTAGTAAAGCGTAAATCTGTACGTGTAAATGCTTTTGAGCGAGTGGAGAAAGTACAAAAAGATGGAGAAGTTTTTCATGTTGAGACAACAAAGCGTGACGGAAGTACAGAAATATATATAGCGAAATATGTTGTTGTAGCAACTGGATATTATGACAATCCAAATTATATGAATGTTCCCGGCGAGGAACTGAAGAAAGTAGCTCACTATTTTAAAGAGGGACATCCTTATTTTGATCGAGATGTAGTAGTTATAGGTGGGAAAAACTCGAGTATAGATGCCGCGTTAGAACTTGTTAAAACCGGTGCGCGTGTAACGGTTTTATATCGCGGAAGTGAGTATTCACCAAGCATTAAGCCGTGGATTTTGCCGGAGTTTGAGGCGTTAGTACGAAGCGGCACAATTCAAATGCATTTCAGGGCTCACGTGAAAGAAATTACTGAGCATACATTAACGTTTACAGTCGATGATGAGGCATATACAATCCAAAATGATTTTGTATTTGCGATGACTGGTTACCATCCTGATCATAGTTTCTTAACGAAGATGGGTGTTCGGATTGATGTAGAAACAGGACGTCCGATTTATGCAGAGGATACAATGGAAACGAACGCTGAAAATATTTTCATTGCAGGTGTAATTGCTGCTGGAAATAATGCGAATGAAATATTTATTGAGAACGGTCGATTTCATGGGGATGCGATTGCGCAAACCATTGCGTCAAGGGAAATATAAAAAGAAGCTGTCGAAATAAACTTCGACAGCTTCTTTTTAATTGTGCATAAACATATTTTGGATTGTTTCATGAGAATTTGTATTCTCTAATGCAACTAATAATTTAATACGTGCTTTTTGAGCATTTAAACCGTATGTGAATACAATACCCATATCTTTTAATTGTTTGCCGCCACCTTCATATGAATATACATCTTGCACGATGCCATTGAAACAGCGAGAAACTAATACGACAGGGATTCCTTTGTCGATTAATCGTTCTAGACTAGGAAGTGTTCTTGGAGGTAAATTACCTTGTCCAAGTGCTTCAATAACAATCCCGTCTACTGGAAGGTTTTCAATTGCTGCTAACAATGTATCGTCCATACCAGCGTATGCTTTTAGAACAACTACGTTTTTAGAAACCTTATTTACTGAATATGTTTCATGGTGTACTAAAGCGTGATGGAATACAACGCCGCGCTTTGTTACCATACCAATTGGTCCATACTGTGGACTCTGGAATGTTGCCACGTTACTTGTATGTGTTTTCGTTACATTTGTAGCGCAATGGATTTCGTCGTTTAATACGACTAAAACACCTTTTTCAGCAGCTTCACTACAGCTAGCTACTTTTACAGCCGATAAGAAGTTATATAGACCATCAGCACCTAATTCATTACTAGAACGCATTGCACCTGTTACAACGATTGGAATAGTTGCTTGCACTGTTAAATCTAAGAAATAGGCTGTTTCTTCTAATGTATCCGTACCATGCGTAATGACTACGCCATGAATGTTGTCTTGTTTTACTTTTTCATCAATGATGACTTGTAATTGTAACATTTCGCTCGGTGTCATATGAGGAGATGGTAGATGGAACACGTCTTCAACGATTAAATCAACATCGCCTTCTAAATCAGGAATAAATTTTAAAAGAGGATTTTTTTCACCTGGCTGTACGACCCCAGTTTCTTTATCTTCCTCCATTGCAATTGTTCCACCTGTGTGTAAAACTAGGATTCTTTTCAATGCTTATACCCCTTTCAAGTTGAAAAATACATTTAGAACATAACATGTTTTGAGTAAATTCGACAATGGAAATGTATAAAAGTATGCCTCGAAAATGACAATAAAGTTAGCTGCTATATATACGATGTATAAAATCACGAAACGAAATGTGTAAATGTAGGATAGGAGGGGGCAATTACATTGAAAAAGATGGAGAAAATTTTTATTCGTATATTAGTAATACAATTCATTTGTCTTTCTGTTGTGCAATTGTTATTTATACATAAGTCATCAGTGAAATATTTATCTAAAATTGTTTATTATGAAGGTGTCATGGTAAAAAACAAAGCAGAAATCTTACAGGTGAATAGGTAGTTTTCATTTTCTTCTATGAAGGATTATGCTACAATAATTGAGGATTTAATGACGTGAAGCAAATGAGAAGAAGCAGGAGAATACCTGCTTTTCGTTTTGTTTTATAAGTGAAAAAATGAGGTGTTACAATGGATAAACGAATTTCAATTGCTATAGATGGTCCAGCAGCTGCTGGAAAAAGTACGGTTGCAAAAGTTGTGGCAAAGAAACTTTCTTACGTTTATATTGATACAGGCGCAATGTACCGCACGATTACATATGCAGCCCTTGAACAAAAAGTGGACATTGAAAATGAAGAGAAGTTAATGGAAGTTGTAAAGAATGTAAATATTGAGTTTCAGCAAGGAGAAAATACACAACTTGTATTTTTAAATGGACAAGATGTTTCTGAAGTAATTCGTACACCTGAGGTGACGAATCGAGTATCTATTGTGGCGAAACATCGCCTTGTTCGTGAAGAAATGGTACGTCGTCAACAAGAGTTAGCGGAAAAAGGCGGCGTTGTAATGGATGGCCGTGATATTGGTACACATGTGTTACCAGATGCTGAAGTGAAGATCTTTATGCTTGCTTCTGTTGAAGAAAGAGCAGAAAGAAGACATTTAGAAAATATAAATAAAGGTTTCGATTCTAATTTAGAGCAGTTAAAAAAAGAAATTGCTCAGCGTGATAAATTAGATTCAGAACGCGAGGTTTCTCCTCTAAAGAAAGCTGATGATGCATTGGAATTAGATACAACTTCTTTATCAATTGAAGAAGTTGTCCAAAAAATTATGAGTATTGTTTCAGGAGTGTTTGCGAAATAAAGAAAGGGGATAACCTCTTTCTTTTTTTGTTTATATAGAAATGTAAAGGATGCGTGAATTGTGAGTCTCTTTCCTTGACAAATGCTCGGATTTGTAAGAAGTTAGTAAAAGAAGGATAAAACTTTCAGAATATATTCGCTATTATATTTCAAAACATACTTTCTTCAAGATGATTTTGCTGTATACTATTTATATAGGTTTAATATATTTTCTAGTGAAATGTATGAAAACTGAGTATGTGATGATAAATTCTTAAACATGCAAATGAAAACATATGTTTTCATTTCGTATATACATAAAAAATGCTTTGTCAATTCTGTAGGGAGGTATTTCCATGGTAGAGAAAATGAATGAAGAAGTTATGGATTCAAAAGAATTACAAGTTGGTGACGTTGTTACAGGTTCTGTAACGAAAGTTGAAGAGAAACAAGTGCTTGTAAATGTTGGATACAAAACAGATGGCGTAATTCCAATTAGTGAATTAGCTAACGTTCATATTGAAAAAGCAAGCGATGTTGTAGAATTAGATCAAATACTAGAATTAAAAATTATTAAATTAGAAGAAGATGATCTTGTCTTATCTAAACGTGCTGTTGATGCAGAAAAAGCATGGGTAGAATTACAAGATAAATTTACTTCTGGTCATGTGTTTGATGTTACTGTAAAAGATATCGTGAATGGTGGATTAGTTGTGGACCTTGGTGTTCGTGGTTTTATCCCAGCTTCACTTGTAGAAGTACATTATGTAGAAGATTTTACTGACTATAAAGGCAAAACATTAGCCGTGAAAATTGTTGAATTAGACCGCGAAAAAAATCGTGTAATCCTTTCGCATAAAGCAGTAGTAGAATTAGAACTAGATTCTAAGAAAAAAGAAGCGATTTCTTCATTAAAAGAAGGAGACGTTGTTGAAGGAACAGTGCAACGATTAACGGATTTTGGTGCTTTCGTTAACGTTGGTGGTGTGGACGGTTTAGTTCATATTTCACAAATTTCACACGAACGTGTAGAGCAACCTTCTGAAGTATTAGAGCAAGGTCAAAAGGTAAAGGTAAAGGTATTATCTGTTGATGCTGATACACAACGTATTTCTTTATCAATTAAAGCAGCTCAGCCAGGACCTTGGGAGAATGTTGCTGGCGAAATAAAAGCTGGAGATATTCGTGAGGGAGTAGTAAAACGTCTTGTTACATTCGGTGCATTCGTTGAAATTTTACCTGGCGTTGAAGGTCTTGTGCATGTATCTCAAATTGCAAATCGTCACGTGAAAAATCCAAATGAAGTATTGGAAATGGGACAAGAAGTAAAAGTGAAAGTGCTTGAAGTCCATGTTGCAGAGAAACGTATTTCTTTAAGTATAAAAGAAACGCTTGAGGAAAATAATGTAATTGAGGATTACAGTCAGTATGAACCAAATGCTGATTCTGCTACTTTCCAATTAAGTGATATTATTGGTGAACAACTGAAAAAATTAAAGAAATAAAGAGGGGTACAAGTGGTAAGGGCAAAACGTAAATTAGATCATATTGAATACGCTCTTTCTACTGGTCAGTCTCGTACGCATGGATTTCATGATATTGATTTTGTGCATCAAGGATTGCCAAATTCAAGTTATGACACAATAACATGTGAAACAAAAATCGGCGAACTTTCACTAAGTTCGCCGATTTTTATCAATGCGATGACTGGTGGTGGGGGAGAGAAAACGTTACATATTAATGAGCAATTAGCATATGTAGCGAAACATCATAATCTTGCTATGGCTGTAGGGTCGCAAATGGCGGCGTTAAAAGATGAAAGTGAGGCTGCTTCTTATACGATTATCAGAAAGGTAAATCCAAATGGTATTTTCTTTGCTAATTTAGGTAGTGAGGCAACTATCGAACAAGCAGAGCGTGCCGTTGATATGATTGAAGCGAATGCATTGCAAATTCATTTAAATGTCATACAAGAGTTAACGATGCCAGAAGGAGACCGTGACTTTACTGGTGTACTTCAGCGCATTGAGAAAATTGTATTAAATAGTAAAGTTCCTGTCATTGTGAAAGAAGTTGGATTTGGGATGAGTAAGGAAACAATACAACAGCTAGCGAGCATAGGTGTAACGGCAATTGATATTGGTGGACAAGGTGGTACAAATTTTGCTGCTGTTGAAAATGAAAGAAGACAGCGAATGCTTTCTTATTTTAATAACTGGGGCATACAAACAGCAACCTCGATTATTGAAGCAACCTCTACAAATAATAACCTCTCTTTTATTGCATCTGGGGGTATACAAACAGCGCTTGACGTAGCGAAAGCAATCGCATTAGGGGCGAATACAACTGCGTTTGCTGGATACTTTTTACGTATTTTAATGCAAGATGGTATCGAGAAGTTAGTGGATGAAATTGATCTTTTACATACAGATTTGAAATTTATTATGACAGCTCTTGGTGCAAAGACGATAGAAGAGTTACAGGCTGTACCTCTTGTTGTAAAGGGCGAAACGTATCATTGGTTAACGCAGCGTGGTGTTGATACGACGCATTATAGTAGAAGATAAAAAAATCAACCGTTTGGTTGATTTTTTTGTTTTTTTGTTCGTTTTAGCAATATAAAGTGAGGAATGGAATTGATATTCTATCAAAATAAAATTATTCCTATATAAACACTATCTTGTGCAAGTTGCGACTGAAAAAGAGGCTGGAAAATGTAGATAGTTTGCTACTGAATTATTGGGGAGGGTTTAATTTCGCGAAGGAAAAATAGGTGGAGATAAAAATAAACCATAGAAAAATTCGGATGTTAAATGTTATTTTGATATAAGTAAAAATCATTAAAATAATTATGTAAAAGACGGTTTCGTACAATATCGAAACCGTCTTTTTGTGTTCATTAGTGCTGATTTTGTTTTCGGGCTTGCTCTGGTGTATCCAGTCCAGTTGCACCCGGATATTGTAGTGATTGGTCACGATCAGATTCAACGCGTCGTGATTCTCTTAGTTTTCGTTCTTGACGATCTTTACCCATAATGAATAGCACCTCCTTATTAAAAGTGTTGCTGTTATATGAAAAAACTATGCGCGAAGAAAGTGGATTAACTTTCATAAAAAGTTCCCATAATGGAAAACATAGGAGGTGAAATGATGGAAGGGAGTACTTTTTATTTTTTAGCTTGGATAGGGTGGATTGTTGTAACTTTTTTTATGAAAAAGGACTCTATGCGGTGGAAGATAAGCGTTTGTATATTGATTTTTATTATTTGCTCTCCGTTACATGTAACGATTGCTTCATTCACGGTATCAGTAAATGCACTTTTGCTTTGTATTGTTGCTTTTATAGGAAGCGCACTATATTCTATTTGGAAAAAATTATATAGCTTACTTTCGGCACTTATTATTGCAATGTTATATACAAGTTTTCATTTGTTAGAAGTATATGATCCGATTTGGATTGTGGTGGACAGGTTGTTTTTGGTAAGTGGTGCTCTTGTGTATGCATCGGTTTTATTGCATGAGGATCGCATATTACGATTATGTTCTCTTTATATAGGAATGTTACAGGGGGAATTGTTAGTGACACTTATTTTTCGAAAACTACATTTCCCTTATGATTACGGAAGTTTAGCGTTTTTTGATATCGTCGCCGTTACTACATTTTTCATGGCAATTTTGTTTTGGATTGCAAAAGCATCAGTATACATGGAACAGTTCAAGAGGAAATCACGTAAAAGAAAGGCGAGGGTAATACATGACTGAATATACACCGGCCATTTTATGCGGAGTAATAGCGGGGACAGTAACGAGAGTGCTAATGCTCCGGACAGATACGCGTCAATATCCGACGAGGCTCCACGGGAAAATTATTCACGTTGCGATGGGGTTAATTGCAGCGGCTTTAGGAGCGATTGCAATTCCGTCAATTTTGAAAAAAGATTTTTCTGCTATTACATTTCTTACATTAGCAGCAACACAGTTTCGTGATGTGCGTAATATGGAAAGAAATACCCTTCAACAATTAGATGGATATGAGCTCGTACCGCGTGGAAATACATATATTGAAGGGATTGCATTAGTTTTTGAAAGTCGAAACTATTTGGCGATGTTAACGTCGTTTGCAACGACGTTTGCGTATATAGGATTCCATTCATGGATTGCTGGAGTAATTATGGCTATAATCGCATTTATTATCGCGAAAAAATTAATGTCTGGCAGAAGGTTACATGATCTTGTTGATATCGAGCATGTTCCACTTCGTTTTGAAGGAGCGGGGCTGTATATTGATAATATTTACATTATGAATATTGGATTACCAGCAAGGCAAGAGGAAATTATGAAATATGGAATGGGCTTTATTTTAAGGCCGAAAACAATTGATGCGATGGTGACAATCTCAAACTTAGGACAACGACAAGCTATTTTACATGATGTTTCTGTTGCTTTAGGGATTTATAGAGATTCTGGTACGCCAGCGCTTGTGCCGCTAGCAAAGCGTGATTTAGAAGATGGTAGGGTTGGGATTTTTGTCTTGCCACAAGATCAAGATGCAGAGAAAGCGATAGGTGTCATAGGGAATGTGCCGACGTTAGAAAGTGCTGTTCATATGTCATCGGAAGCCCCGAAAGGAAGGGGAGATAAAAGATGATGTTAGAAAGTGTAATTCTCGCGGTTATTACAACAACGCCGGAGAAATTTGCTGGTGGTGCCCCTTTGTTTACTTGTGAATCGACAGATGAGTTAGAATTTGTTGCAAATAATTTAGAGGCAATTTTAGATGGTATTGCGCATCGCTTACAAGAGAATGTATATATTATTGTGAAACATTAGTAACGTGTGGTATAATGTGAGGTGTTTTGATACGCTTAGAAATATTCTGGAATGCAAATCCCTTCTTGCACAAAGAAGGGTTTTTTACATAATAAACAGAAGCAAGTTGAAAGGATGAAAGTATATGCCGAAACCAGTAATAGCAATAGTAGGCCGCCCGAACGTAGGAAAATCTACTATTTTCAATAGAATTGTTGGAGAAAGAGTTTCAATCGTAGAAGATATACCAGGTATAACGCGAGACCGTATTTATAGTGCTGGAGAATGGTTAAATCATGAATTTAACATTATTGATACAGGTGGAATTGATATTGGAGACGAGCCGTTCTTGACACAAATTCGTCAACAAGCGGAAGTAGCGATTGATGAAGCAGATGTTATCATTTTTATGACGAATGGTCGCGATGGTGTAACTGCAGCAGATGAAGAAGTTGCTAAAATTTTATATCGTTCTAAAAAACCAATTGTACTTGCGGTAAATAAGGTTGATAATCCAGAAATGCGTAGTGATATTTATGATTTTTATGCATTAGGATTTGGCGAGCCATTCCCGATTTCAGGTACACACGGTTTAGGACTTGGTGATTTGTTAGATGAAGCTGCAAATCATTTTCCAAAGATTGAAGAAGAAGCGTATGATGATGAAACAATCCGTTTCTCTTTAATTGGACGTCCAAATGTAGGGAAATCATCACTTGTAAATGCACTTCTTGGTCAAGAACGTGTAATTGTAAGTAATATAGCGGGAACGACACGTGATGCTGTTGATACACCATATAGTAAAGATGGTCAAGATTATGTAATCATCGATACAGCTGGTATGCGTAAAAAAGGGAAAGTATACGAAAGCACAGAAAAGTATAGTGTACTTCGTGCACTTAGAGCGATTGAACGTTCTGACGTTGTTTTAGTCGTTTTAGACGGAGAAGAAGGAATTATTGAACAGGATAAAAAAATTGCTGGATATGCTCATGATTCAGGACGTGCTGTTATTATCGTCGTAAACAAATGGGATGCAGTGAAAAAAGATGAAAAAACAATGAAAGCATTTGAAGAAAACATCCGTGCTCATTTCCAATTTTTAGAGTACGCGCCGATTGTATTCTTATCTGCGAAAACGAAAAAACGTACACAAACATTATTACCAGTTATTAATGAAGTAAATGAAAGCCATAGTATCCGTATTCAAACGAACGTATTAAATGATGTAATTATGGATGCGGTAGCGATGAATCCAACACCAACTCATAATGGTAGCCGTCTGAAAATCTTCTATGCGACACAGGTTGCGGTAAAACCACCTACATTTGTTATATTTGTAAACGATACAGAATTAATGCACTTTTCATATGAGCGCTTCTTAAAGAATCGTTTACGTGAAGCGTTCGGTTTTGTAGGAACGCCGATTCACATTATCGCTAGAGCAAGAGACTAATGGAGAGGATGTGATTTTATGACAAAAATCACAGTAGTTGGAGCAGGTAGCTGGGGAACAGCGTTAGCGATGGTATTAGCTGACAATGGACATGATGTACGTATTTGGGGAAATCGTTCTGAACTTATGGATGAGATTAATACAACACATGAGAATAGTCGATACCTTCCAGGAATTACATTGCCAAGCACAATCGCAGCCTACTCTTCTTTAGAAGAAGCATTAGTAGATGTAAATGTAGTACTTCTTGTAGTACCAACGAAAGCGTATAGAGAGGTATTACAAGATATGAAGAAATATGTAGCAGGTCCGACTACTTGGATTCATGCAAGTAAAGGGATTGAACCTGGTACATCAAAACGTATTTCGGAAGTGATTGAGGAAGAAATTCCAGAGGACTTGATTAAAGATGTTGTTGTACTATCTGGACCGAGTCATGCTGAAGAAGTTGGTTTACGTCAAGCGACAACTGTTACGTCTGCAGCAAAGCGTATGGAAGCGGCTGAGGAAGTACAAGATTTGTTTATGAATAGTTACTTCCGTGTATACACAAATCCAGATATCGTTGGAGTTGAGCTTGGTGGTGCGTTAAAAAATATTATCGCATTAGCTGCTGGGATAACTGATGGACTTGGATTAGGTGATAATGCGAAAGCGGCATTAATGACACGTGGTTTAACGGAGATTGCTCGTTTAGGAAGAAAAATGGGCGGAAATCCATTAACGTTTGCTGGTCTAACTGGTATGGGAGACTTAATTGTAACTTGTACAAGTGTTCATAGCCGAAATTGGCGCGCTGGAAATATGCTTGGAAAAGGACACTCTTTAGAAGAGGTGTTAGAAAGCATGGGTATGGTTGTAGAAGGTGTAAGAACAACGAAAGCTGCTCACGAATTAGCAGAGAAAATGGAAGTTGAAATGCCGATTACAGCTGCTTTATATGACGTGCTATTCAATGGGAATAATGTGAAAGATGCAGTAGGCTCATTAATGGGACGTGTTCGAAAACATGAAGTGGAAGCTATACCTGACTTACTTTAAAGAAAAGCGACAGAAGTACATTTGTACTTCTGTCGCTTTTTATTTTTATGGGTCTTTTCACCATTTTTTTAATTTTGCATAGGATGAAGAGTAACTTGAGGAGAGGGTGAAAAGAATGGATAATAACATTTTTAATAACATTGAAAAAGAAGCGAAAGTGAATAAAGAAGATATTTTTAAATTAGCATCATCTGTACAGAATGCGAATTTACGTGATGAAACTGTGCTTCGTCAATTGATTCATCAAGTGGCTCTTATGGCAGGACGTGAAGTGCCGAAAGAACAAGAGGATCAAATTGTAAAAGCGATTATTAACAATAATATGCCCGCTGATTTTGGTTCGTTAAGCAAAATGTTTAAAAAATAAGATATAAGAAACAAAGAGTTTGTAGATTGCATATGATAGTCATGAAAGTATGGGAATAGAGCTGTTTTGGGCATATTTGGTCAACCGAAGCGAGAGATACACTCGCTTCGGTTTTATTTTTATTTAGATTAGTGGAAGATGCGAAAAAACCTGTTGATTAAAGTTATATATTCTTAATTTGTAGTAAAATGTTCTTTTTGTATTTGTTTAAAGATTTTAATTTGTTAAAATAGTATAAAAATAGATTAATAAAAAGGGGTGTGTATATGTCAGAAGGGCTCATAAAAATGTGGTTTGCTTTAGGAGCAATTGGATTTATGTTTTTTGCAGTAAGTTTTATTTTACTAAGTAGATACAAAATAAAGAATAAATTTTTGAAAGGGATTACAGCGTTAGTAGCGTACACCCTTATGATTGTGTCAGGAATTGTTATTTTTCTTGTTGTATTTAGTGGACCTGTACAGCAGTAAAGGGAATGGTCTCGAAAATGCTACATACGGAGCAAGTTATATTAGTATGAAAAGGTGATTGCTAGTGAAAAAAGTCCATATTATTTTAATATTTTGTTGTATGAGCCTTTTAACAGGATGTCTGTATCCGAAAGAAAATATGAAACAAAATGCCGTTCCTTATGAAGATCAGATACAGGTTGTTCAAAAAGCTGTAGTGACATTTAAGGGGCAAAATGAGGGGATATTGCCAATTAAGACGCGGGATATGAGTACGCCTATTTATCAAAAGTATCCAATCGATTTTCAAAAGATTGCTCCGCGTTACATACAGGAAGCGCCAGGAAATGCGTATGAAAGCGGAGGAGTATACCAATACGTATTAATAGACGTTGAAACAAACCCGACAGTAAAGTTAATTGATGTTAGGATGGCTGAACAAATCCAGGAATTATCATTAAAGCTTAGGATGTATCGGGATGAACATCAATATCCGCCTTTTAAAAAGGTAATTTCAGATGGTGTATATGAATTAGATTTCAAAAAACTAGGATATAAAGATGTGCCGCAAGTGACAAGTCCGTATTCTGGTAAAGGGCTTCCTTTTGTAATCAATGAAAAGGGAGAAATTTATGTTGATTATCGAATCGACTTATATGAAGCGTTGAAAAAAAATGAAGGGCAATTTAAGGAAGGGGAAGATATTCGGAATATACTTTCGAAAGATTCTCCATTTGTACCTGCGTATTCTTTACCGTATACGGTAAAGAATGGAGAACCAATTTTTTTAAAATCATAAGTCATGAACCTTTCTTTTAGTGAATAAGTTCTAGAAGAAAGGTTTTTTATGTTACACAACTTGCGATGCAAACAAAAGGTATTTTTTAATAGTCATATGAAATTGGACAAAATTATATGATATATTGTCCGAACTTCTAGAATACCATTATATTATATCAGATATTATAGGCAACGTTAGAGAAGGTATTAGTTGACTATAAATGTGGAATTATTCCCAAAAATATTGAGGGAGGGAATCACTTGGAAAAGGTAGATATTTTTAAAGATATTGCGGAACGCACAGGCGGTGATATTTATTTTGGAGTTGTAGGAGCTGTTCGAACAGGGAAATCAACATTTATTAAAAAATTTATGGAACTTGTAGTTATTCCTAATATTGAGAATGAGTCTGACCGTCAAAGGGCGCAGGATGAACTGCCTCAAAGTGCTGCTGGTCGTACAATCATGACGACGGAACCGAAGTTTGTTCCAAACCAAGCGGTTTCTATCGAAGTAGATGAAGGTCTTGAAGTGAATATTCGATTGGTAGATTGCGTTGGATATACGGTTCCAGGAGCAAAAGGCTATGAAGATGAGAATGGCCCGCGCATGATTAATACTCCTTGGTATGAAGAACCTATTCCATTCCATGAAGCTGCAGAAATCGGAACACGTAAAGTAATTCAAGAACATTCCACAATTGGTGTTGTAATTACAACAGATGGAACGATTGGTGAAATTCCAAGAAGAGATTATATAGAGGCAGAAGAACGCGTAGTAAATGAGTTAAAAGAAGTCGGAAAACCTTTCATTATGATCATTAACACTGTACAGCCGTATCATCCAGATACAGAGCAATTGCGCCAAAGTTTATCTGAAGAATATGATATCCCAGTCATTGCGATGAGTGTAGAAAGTTTAAGGGAAACAGATGTGTACAATGTGCTTCGAGAGGCTTTATTTGAGTTCCCGGTTTTAGAAGTGAATGTTAACCTTCCGAGCTGGGTGATGGTGTTAAATGAAGGGCATTGGTTGCGCCAAAGTTATCAAGAAGCTGTTCAAGAGACTGTGAAGGATATAAAACGTCTTCGTGATGTGGACCGTGTCGTTTGGCAGTTTAGTCAGTATGAATTTATTGATCGAGCGAGCTTAGCTGGCATTGATATGGGGCAAGGTGTAGCAGAGATTGATTTATATGCACCAGATGAATTATATGATCAAATTTTAAAAGAAGTAGTAGGAGTAGAAATTCGAGGGAAAGATCATTTATTAAAGCTTATGCTCGATTTATCTCATGCGAAAATAGAATACGATCAAGTGGCGGATGCCCTGCGTATGGTAAAGCAAACAGGATATGGTGTAGCAGCGCCTGCGTTAGCTGACATGAGCTTAGATGAGCCAGAAATTATTCGTCACGGTTCAAGGTTTGGTGTGAAACTAAAAGCTGTAGCTCCGTCTATTCATATGATTAAAGTAGATGTGGAGTCAACGTTTGAGCCAATTATTGGTACTGAAAAGCAAAGTGAAGAATTAGTTCGTTATTTAATGCAGGATTTTGAAGATGACCCATTATCAATTTGGAATTCTGATATATTCGGACGTTCGCTTAGCTCTATTGTTCGAGAAGGCATTCAAGCGAAACTATCTTTAATGCCAGAAAATGCAAGATATAAATTAAAAGAAACGCTAGAAAGAATTATTAATGAAGGATCTGGCG
The DNA here is from genome assembly GCF_016483705.1 of Bacillus cereus group sp. N6. Taxonomy (NCBI): domain Bacteria; kingdom Bacillati; phylum Bacillota; class Bacilli; order Caryophanales; family Bacillaceae; genus Bacillus; species Bacillus cereus group sp. N6. The sequence continues at coordinate 111,376 of NZ_JAEHBI010000007.1, read as the reverse complement.
GATTAATTGCGATTATATTATAAGAAAAAATCCCTCTCATCGTAGAGGGATTTTTTTTTTGATTTTCGCGTATAGAATAGCAAAATAAACAGTCATTATCTAATATATTGTTGTAAATTGTCAAGTTTCATCAGATTTTCACATTTTAAGAGTAACAATTTCCTTAAAAATATTGAATTATAAAGGAGAATCGTATAATATAGGCGTTGATAATGATTTATCTACATCTTTGTAGTATAGAATTTGTAAAAATTGCCTACAAATGAAAGTAAGACTCATTTTATGATCATTATACAGTCTTATCTTTGGGAGGAGGTGAATGGCATGAACAAGACAGATTTAATCAATGCTGTTGCAGAAGCAAGTTCCCTTTCTAAAAAGGACGCAACAAAAGCAGTAGACGCTGTTTTTGATTCTATCTTAGAAGCTTTAAAACAAGGTGATAAAGTACAACTGATCGGATTCGGTAACTTCGAAGTTCGTGAGCGTGCGGCTCGTAAAGGTCGTAACCCACAAACAGGTGAGGAGATTGAAATCGCTGCAAGTAAAGTACCTGCATTCAAACCTGGTAAAGCGTTAAAAGATGCGGTTAAATAATCCTTACATATTAACAGGGAAGAAGAGTTTCCTTTTTGGGAACTCTTCTTTTTGCTTTTAAAAACATAAATATGCTAGAATGTGTTCGTATCACTTTTAGGTTTTCGGGAGGGCTAGCGGATGGCAAAAGTTAATTTAGAACAAATTGAACATGCAGTACGCCTTATTTTAGAGGCAATCGGAGATGACCCAAATCGTGAGGGAGTACTTGATACACCAAAGCGTGTGGCAAAAATGTACGCAGAAGTGTTCGCGGGTATGCATGAAGATCCGAAAGAACATTTGCATAAAGTGTTCGGAGAAGATCACGAGGAGCTTGTACTAGTAAAAGATATACCGTTTTATTCGATGTGTGAGCATCATTTAGTTCCATTCTATGGAGTTGCTCACGTTGCATATATTCCGCAAGGCGGAAAAGTGACAGGGTTAAGTAAATTAGCTCGAACTGTAGATACAATTGCACGTCGTCCACAACTGCAAGAACGTATTACATCAACAGTAGCGAACTCTATTATGGAAGTACTAGAACCGCATGGTGTAATGGTAGTAGTAGAAGCGGAACATATGTGCATGACGATGCGTGGTGTGAAAAAGCCGGGCGCGAAAACTGTAACAACAGCAGTACGTGGTGTGTTAGAAAATGATGCAGCGGCACGTAGTGAAATTTTATCTTTTATTAAAACAAAGTAAAGAAAAGTAGGAAACTGCTTTTCTTTTTTTTTTATGTAAATAAATGATATAGTTTTAGCAAGGCAGAGTGAGAATAGAAAGACTACTAAAAAGAATGGAAGATGTTATTTAGTTCGGTGGAAGTTTGGAAAGAGTAGCCAAGTTTTGGTTATAGAAAATAGAATGTATGTGTTATAATAAGTTTTATGAATTAGAAAACAAGGGTGATTTTTGTGTGTGACATCTACGGAGGGTATGCGGGTATAAGAGAGAAATTGATGGAGAAATTACGCCATCCTTATTTTATAAACTATATTGAAGAACCATTTATTGATGAAGAAAAAATAGCATTGTTATATGGTGCTTTAAAAAGTGAAAATTTACATATAGAACAAATTGAGCATTATGTAGTAACGATTATGCTTGTGCAAATTGCACTTGATACACATGAAAGAGTATCAAATAAAGCAGGGGAAGAAGCAAATGAATCGCATAAACGTCGCCAGTTAACAGTGCTTGCTGGTGATTACTATAGTGGGTTATATTATTACTTACTGTCTATGAATTGTGATATTGTTTTAATTCGTGCGCTTGCTGAAGGAATTAAAGAAATTAATGAACACAAAATAATGTTATATCAAAAAGCGCATGAAACGATGGATGACATAATGGAAAGTGTAGTAACGATTGAGTCTGCACTCTTGCAAAAAACATGTGATCATTTTCATTTATCGCATTGGAAGCCGTTTATAACGTATGTACTAGGAAAAAACCGTCTTCAAAAAGAATATGAACTGCACGCTGATAAACAACATTCACCTGTTTTTCAAGCAGTTCAAGGGATTATGAAGGATAAAGCGGAGGTAGAAACAGTTATTCATGGATGGATGATGGAACTCAGAAAGAAAGAAAATCAATATTTGGAAAACCACACAGATATAAGCGAAATAAACTCTGTGTTAAGAGATAAATCGAAGACATAAGCAATTTTACATTGGAAGAAGGTACGAGCATGCAACAATCAAAAGAAGAAAGAGTACATGATGTATTTGAGAAAATCTCTGATAAATACGATGTGATGAATTCTGTCATTAGTTTTCAAAGACATAAAGCGTGGCGTAAAGAGACGATGCGCATTATGGATGTAAAATCAGGTAGCAAAGCTCTTGATGTATGCTGCGGGACAGCGGACTGGACAATTGCGCTAGCTGGAGCGGTAGGTGAACAGGGCGAGGTTGTTGGTTTAGACTTCAGTGAAAATATGTTATCTGTCGGTAAGCAAAAGGTAGAGGCGTTACAATTAAAACAAGTAGAACTTTTACACGGGAATGCAATGGAACTTCCATTTGAAGATAACACGTTTGATTATGTAACGATTGGATTTGGTTTACGTAACGTACCGGATTATATGCACGTATTAAAAGAAATGACGCGTGTAGTAAAACCAGGTGGAAAAGTGATTTGTTTAGAAACATCTCAACCAACAATGATTGGTTTTCGACAAGGGTATATTTTATACTTTAAATATATCATGCCGTTATTTGGAAAGTTATTTGCGAAAAGTTTTAAAGAATATTCATGGCTGCAAGAATCTGCTAGTACATTCCCAGGTATGAAAGAATTGGCTAATATGTTCGAAAAAGCTGGACTTGAACGTGTACAAGTGAAGCCGTTTACTTTTGGGGTAGCAGCGATGCACTTAGGTATGAAACCAGAATCAAAATAGAAAAAAGAAAAAAGAAAAAAGAAGTTTTAGGTTAAGGTGAACAATATGAAGTTACAACTTATGTACTCTTTTTTACGATCGGATATTAATGTGATAGAAAAAGAATTAAAAAAGACAGTTGCTTCTGAACAGCCATTGGTAGAAGAGGCGGCATTACAACTTATTGAAGCTGGTGGGAAGCGAATTCGTCCTGTATTTGTGTTGCTTGCGGGAAAATTTGGAGATTATAAGTTAGATGCAATTAAACATGTAGCTGTTGCGTTAGAACTTATTCATATGGCTTCTCTTGTTCACGATGATGTTATTGATGCTGCATTTTTACGACGTGGTAGTGCAACTGTGAATGCGAAATGGGGAGATCGTATTGCAATGTATACAGGGGACTATTTGTTCGCTAAGTCTCTTGAATGTATAACAAATATCGAAATTCCAGAGGCGCATCAGGCGCTATCGCATACCATTTTAGAAGTGTGTAAAGGTGAAATTGAACAAATTAAAGATAAGTACAATTATGACCAAAATTTACGAACGTATTTAAGAAGAATAAAGCGAAAAACAGCCTTATTAATTGCTGCGAGTTGTCAACTAGGAGCAATTGCTGCTGGCGCTAATCGTGATACGGTAAATCGACTATTTTGGTATGGGTATTTTGTAGGAATGTCGTATCAAATTATTGATGATATTTTAGACTTCGTTTCCACAGAAGAGAAGCTTGGAAAACCTGCTGGTGGTGATTTGTTACAAGGGAATATTACGCTTCCTGCCCTATACGCTATGGAAGATCCCGTGCTTCGTAAGAAAATCACATCTGTACATGAAAATACAACAGCGGACGAAATGAAAGGAATTATTGAGGCTGTAAAAAATAGTGACGCTATTGATCAAGCATTTGCGTTTAGTGAACGTTATTTACATAAAGCATTAGAAATCATAAAACCACTTCCGCGTGGACAAGCGAAGTATGCATTACAAAATGTAGCAAAGTATATTGGGAAACGAAAATTTTAGTGTTTTTTCTAAAAAATAAAATAATCTCTCTATTTCAAAACTATTGCGCAATTGTGATAAGGGTGTTAATATGTGTGTGGGGATATACAATTACATACATAATTCAGAAGTGGAGAGATTTTTTATGGAAAAAACATTTCTAATGGTAAAACCAGACGGTGTACAACGTGCCTTCATTGGGGAAATCGTAGCTCGTTTTGAGAAAAAAGGCTTTCAATTAGTTGGTGCGAAATTAATGCAAGTCACTCCGGAAATTGCTGGACAACACTATGCTGAGCACACAGAGAAACCTTTCTTTGGTGAATTAGTAGACTTTATTACATCTGGACCTGTATTCGCAATGGTATGGCAAGGTGAAGGCGTAGTAGATACAGCTCGTAACATGATGGGTAAAACAAGACCACATGAAGCAGCTCCTGGAACAATTCGTGGAGATTTCGGTGTAACTGTTGCGAAAAACATTATCCATGGTTCTGATTCGTTAGAAAGTGCAGAGCGCGAGATTGCTATTTTCTTTAAGGAAGAAGAATTAGTTGACTACTCAAAATTAATGAATGAATGGATTTACTAATTATTTTGAAATAATTTGTAAACGCTTTAATCACTGTGATAATAGTAGAAAGTGCAAGGAGAATAGGGGTATTCTTCTTGCACTTTTTTTGTTTCAATTAGTTACGAAGTTAGAGCTGTTATGATATATTGATATGTAAAGTAAAAGGCCTATCGGAGAATAAGCGAATGGCTGATCAAATATATAATTTCTTTCATATTTTTAGAGTAAGGAAAGATAATATCATTGCTTAATATAGCGGGATAAATACATATACGAAAAGAGGAATAACGTATGCGATATATTACAGCTGGTGAATCTCATGGTCCACAACTTACAACGATTATAGAAGGTGTTCCGGCAGGACTGCCTTTAGTAGCGGATGATATAAATGAAGAGTTAGCTAGAAGGCAAAAGGGGCATGGGCGTGGTAGACGCATGCAAATTGAAACAGATCAAGTGCAAATTGTAAGTGGTGTTAGACATGGAGAGACATTAGGTTCTCCAATTGCACTTGTTGTTGAAAATCGTGATTTTGCACATTGGACAAAAATTATGGGCGCAGAGCCTTTAACGGAACAAGAAGAAAAAGAAATGAAAAGGAAAGTAACAAAACCAAGACCTGGGCATGCTGATTTAAATGGTGCGATTAAATATGGTCATAGAGATATGAGAAATGTACTGGAGCGTTCTTCAGCACGCGAAACGACAGTGCGTGTTGCTGCTGGTGCGGTTGCTAAAAAAGTGTTAGCAGAACTTGGTATTACAGTGGCGGGCCATGTAATTGAAATTGGCGGTGTACAGGCTCAGGAATTTACCTATAGTTCAATTGAAGAATTAAAAAGTATTACAGAAGCATCACCAGTACGTTGCTTAGATGAAGCAGCAGGTAACCAAATGATGAAAGCAATTGATGATGCGAAAGCAAATGGTGATTCAATAGGTGGAATCGTTGAAGTGATTGTGGAAGGAATGCCAATTGGGGTCGGTAGCTATGTGCATTATGATCGAAAACTGGATGCAAAATTAGCAGCTGCAATTATGAGCATTAATGCTTTTAAAGGTGTCGAGATTGGAATTGGTTTTGAAGCAGCGCATAGACCGGGAAGTGAAGTTCATGATGAAATTCTGTGGAATGAGGAACATGGATATACACGAAGAACAAATAATGCAGGTGGATTAGAAGGCGGTATGACAACTGGAATGCCAATTGTTGTGCGCGGTGTGATGAAACCGATCCCTACACTATATAAACCTCTTCAAAGTATAGATATTGATACGAAAGAGCCTTTTACAGCAAGTATTGAACGTTCAGATAGTTGTGCTGTGCCAGCAGCTAGTGTCGTTGCAGAAGCGGTTGTGGCTTGGGAATTAGCGACAGCTTTAATAGAACAATTCGGATTAGATCGTATGGACCTTATTCGTGAAAATATTGAGAAACATAATGAATATGCGAGGGGATTTTAATGGGAAACATACATATTCAAACGAAATCAAAAGAATATAATGTACATGTAGGAAAACAATCGTTGTCAAAGTTGACAACGATTGTTCAAAACATGCAGCCATCTGTGTCAAACATCATGATCATTTCAGATGAAGCTGTTGCGTCTTTACATTTACAGACAGTTGTAGATGCATTGCAAATAAAGCAAAAAGTATTTTCATTTGTCGTACCGAGTGGCGAAAAAGAGAAGTCTTTTGAAAATTTCTATGCGGCTCATACGTCAGCTCTTGAAAATAAATTAGATAGAAATTCTTTAATTGTTGCACTTGGAGGCGGGATGATTGGAGATTTAGCTGGTTTTGTTGCTGCGTCATTTATGCGTGGAATTCGCTTCGTTCAAGTTCCAACGACTTTATTAGCTCATGATAGCGCAGTAGGTGGGAAAGTAGCGATCAATCATCCGTTAGGTAAAAATATGATTGGTGCATTCCATCAACCGGAAGTAGTTGTATATCATACGCCGTTTTTACAGTCACTTCCTGAAAAAGAGTGGCGTTCAGGTTATGCAGAAGTGATAAAACATGCTCTTATTGGTGATGTAAATCTGTATCATTGGTTAAAAGAAGAAGTACAAACATTAGCGGATCTTCGTGATGAGAAGCTAATCCATATATTAACGAAGGCAATTCCTGTAAAGGCAAATATTGTATCACAAGATGAAACAGAAAAAGGCGTACGTGCCCATTTGAACTTTGGACATACGTTAGGCCATGCTCTTGAAAAAGAACTAGGATATGGAAATATTACTCACGGTGACGGAGTAGCGGTTGGAATGTTATTTGCCTTGTTTTTAAGTGAGCAAGTGTACAAGGTTAATCTTTCTTATGAAGAGATGAAGCAGTGGTTCTTAAAGTACGGATATCCAAAAATGCCAAGTGATTTGAATGTAGAGCGTCTCGTTCAATTGATGAAACAAGATAAGAAAGCGAACGCTGGAGCAATTCATATGGTGTTAATGCAGGAATATGGGGTAGTGAATGTCGTATCTATTCCAGATGAGACTGTTCATATTGCGTTAGAGGCATTTCAAAAGGATATGGTTTAAGAGCTAAGAAGTGCTTGTTTAAAGGTATCCTCGTAATAGTGACGGTTAAGATAAACGATTGCAGTGAGAAATTACAACCTTATTGTAATTGAATTGAATAAAACGACTGGGGGAAGAAAAATGAGAGTGAAAGAGCAATTGTTAACTTTGAGAGCATATGTACCTGGGAAAAATATTGAAGAAGTAAAAAGGGAATATGGGTTATCAAAAATTGTGAAATTAGCATCGAACGAAAATCCATTCGGTTGCTCAGCACGCGTAACAGAAGCATTAACTTCTTTAGCGAGTCAATACGCTCTTTATCCAGATGGATATGCATTTGAACTTCGGACAAAAGTAGCAGAGCAGTTAGGTGTCAAAGCAGAACAACTGTTATTTGGTAGTGGATTAGATGAAGTCATTCAAATGATTAGTCGTGCATTACTACATGAAGGAACAAATGTTGTAATGGCGAATCCAACATTCTCGCAATACCATCAACATGCTGTTATTGAAGGAGCAGAAGTTCGTGAAGTACCACTTAAAGATGGCATTCACGATTTAGATGCGATGTTACAGCAAGTAGATGATAAAACGAAGATTGTATGGATTTGTAACCCGAATAATCCGACAGGTACATATGTAGAGAAACAAAATTTACTTTCATTTTTAGAATCAGTTCCTAAGTCAGCGCTCGTTATTATGGACGAAGCATATTATGAATATGCGGGGGCAGAAGACTATCCGCAAACATTACCACTTCTTGAACAGTATGAAAATCTTATGGTTTTACGCACGTTTTCAAAAGCATATGGTTTAGCTGCTTTCCGTATCGGATATGCGGTTGGTAATGCGAATTTAATCGGGCAGCTAGAAGTAGCAAGGTTACCATTTAATACATCGACTGTAGCGCAGGCTGTAGCACTCGCTGCATTAGAAGATCAAGTATTTTTACAAGAATGTGTAAAAAAGAATGAAGAAGGATTAAATCAATATTACGCATTTTGTAAGGAATATAACGTATTCTATTATCCATCTCAAACAAATTTCATTTTCTTAAAACTCGGTATTCCTGGTAATGAGGCTTTCGAACGATTAATGAAGAAAGGATATATTGTTCGTTCTGGTGCTGCATTTGGTATACATGATGGTATTCGTATTACTGTCGGTTTGAAAGAAGAAAATGATGAAATTATAGAATTATTGAAAGAGCTTGTAAACGAGCAAGTAAAGAAAGAAGAAACATACTCTTAAGAGTTTGTGAAGGCTCCTAATATAGGAGTCTTTTTTATTTAAATGAAGGCCTGTAAAGCTTGATCCGTGCGTGTTAATAATTAATAAGGGAAGTTATTTGCACGGTAATGAAAGAAAACGGTACAATAGAAAGTAGTAATGCGGTATCGGTGTCATATTTGAATCGTTGTCTGTGAAAGTACAAGATGAAGTATGCTCATTCTAAAGGTTGCGTTCGTACACCTAGTTGCTTATGATAAAGTGAAACTTTAATCAGTGAGGGGATGCTCATCCTCTCACTGATTATTAGCCCGCACCAATCGGGGTAAATGAACAGAAAATAATATTTGTTAGAATTAAAGGAGACGTTTATGCAAAAGTTTGAACAAGCTGTTTCATATATTGAAAATGGTGAAGCGGAAAAAGGATTACAATTATTAAAAGAACAATTAAAAATTGCGAATGATGAAGAGAAGTATGATATCGCTCGCTATTATCATACACTTGGATTTACGGATGAAGCGTTAGCTATTACAGAAGACTTGCGTTTATTGTATCCGGAAGAAAGTGAATTCACTGTATTTTTAGCAGAATTATATATTGATCTAGACAAAGAAGATGAAGCGATTGAAGTGCTTCATGATATTCCAGAAAATGATGACTTATATGTTCAATCGTTATTACTTGTTGCAGATTTATTCCAAATGCAAGGTTTCGATGATGTAGCAGAACAAAAACTATTAAAGGCGAAAGAAATGATGCCTGACGAACCTGTTATTACGTTTGGATTAGCAGAGTTATATAGTAGTAAAGGTGAAGAACAAAAGGCAATCACTCATTATGAGTCGCTATTAGCAGAACATAAAGTCATGGGTGGTGTTGTCATTGCACTTCGCCTCGCAGAAACGTTAAGTGCGATTGGAAATTGGGAAGAAGCGATCTCTTACTATGAAGCAGGTTTAGAGGAACAAAAAGATATCCACTCATTATTTGGATATGCCTTCACATTATACCAAGGTGAAGAATATCAAAGAGCAATTGGTGCTTGGCAAGAACTAAAAGAATTAGATCCGGAGTATGCATCGCTGTACATGTATTTGGCGAAAAGCTATGAAAAAGAAGGAATGCTTCAAGAAAGCTATGAAACACTTCAAGAAGGAATTAAAGTAGATGAGCTTTCTGTACCATTTTATGTAGAATTAGCGAACATTGCGGCGAAATTAGGAAGAATAGCGGAAGCAGAGGAAGTGCTTCAAAAAGCGCTTGAGTTAGATCCAGGACATTTAGGTGCGATATTAAAATATGCGTATATCTTAAAAGAACAAGAAAAATATGAAGAGTTAATTGCAGTTGTAGAGCGTGCAATTGATAGCGGAGAACCAGATACACAACTACTTTGGGATCTTGCGTTTGCAAAAAAACAATTAGAAATGTATTCGGATGCATTAAAACACTATGAAAGTGCATATACTTCTTTTAAGAATCATCCAGACTTCTTGGAAGAGTACGGTTATTTCTTATTGGAAGAAGGTATGCGAAAAGAGGCGAAAGAAGTATTTACTCAGTTAATACAACTAGACCCGACACAAATTCATATTGAAGAATTGTTATATAATTTAGAGGATTTTTCATAAGTTGGAAGGAAACTGAATACCGCTTCTTGAATCTAAAAAGAAAAGAGAAAGACAGAGGAGGGACTTAATTGCTATGAATACCCCTGTTTCTGTAAACGAGAAGAAGGATTTTGTAAAATGGTTTTTGAATAATTACCAACTGAAACAGCGTGAATGTGTATGGATTTTGAATTATTTAATGAGTCATGACCAATTGATGCATAAAGTCCACTTCGTAGAGCATGCAAAATATTGTCCGCGTGGTTTAGTGATGTCCGCGAATTGTGTGAAAGACACACCATTTCACTTTTTTAAACAAAATGTTATGACAACAGATGCTGAAAAATCGTTTCATGATATTCGTTTAAATCGAGATGAAGATATTTATATTCAACTCAATTTTAAATCATCGTTTCAAAATGCCAATTATGTAGCTGTATTAGAAGAAAACCCGTATTTACCAAAGCATATTGAAGTAAATGAAAAAGATCGTTTACTTGCAGAAAGATTTTTAGAAGAAAGTGTATTTTCTTTTAGAAGAGAACGTCTTTTGAAACAAATTGATGAAGCGCTGGATAAGCAAGATAAGGAAGCGTTTCATAAGTTAACAGCTGAGTTAAAGATGTTATAGAATTCATTTGGATTCATAAAATTTTACAAATTTCAGACTTTTTTAAGAAAAACTACCTTAATATAGGTAGTTTTTCTTTTTTTACCTCTTTTAGTATGGTTTAATATATATAAAGTGAAAGTTCTGTCATTTGAAAATGAAGGGAGGGAAGACATTTGAAATGGAGTGTAAAAGATGTGGAGCAGTTTGAGCAAGCAAGAGATTATGTAGATACTGGTGTTATACCACTTTTATCAATTTCGGCAGCAAAAGAAATGAAAATGGTAGTAGAACAAGGTGAATTTATCGAATTGTTGAGTATGGAGTTGGAAAGAGAATATAAAGGAAGAGTACTTTTACTACCTGCATTTACGTATTTAGTAGAAAGTCAAAAAAATGAAAAAGGTCGTTTGCAAGAATGGACAAATCATTTGCAAAAGCAAGGTTTTAAACATATTGCTTATGTTACAAGTGATTTTTCATGGAAAGAAGATATGCAAGAGTTACAAGGAGATTTATTTTGGTTTCCTTCATTAGCGTTAGAACAATTTAGTGATCAAGCGAAAAGAGAAGTTATTCATGCACATATAAAAAATATAATGGTGATGTTAGAAGAAAAATGGGGAAAGTATTAATAAACAGAAAGTTCTTATTATTATGAGTAGTATGATATTGACCTGTACCTAAGCGTATTATATCATGATAGTGTCCTAGTTTTTATTTTTTATATAATTTATCACGAGGGGACAATTTCTGATAGAGGGGGGAAATTTTCGTGAGCGAGAAAGAACATCGTGTATCAAGAAGACAGTTTTTAAATTACACCCTTACAGGGGTAGGAGGCTTTATGGCAGCGGGTATTTTAATGCCGATGACGCGATTTGCGCTTGATCCGGTGTTAAGAAAAGAAGCGGGAACGGATATGGTTGCTGTTGCACAAGTAAAGGATATTACAACAGAGCCGAAACGTTTCGACTTTAAGGTGAAGCAGGTTGATGGTTGGTACAAGTCCGAAGAGCCAAAATCAGCTTGGGTTCATAAAGATGAAAGCGGAGACATTGTTGCGTTCTCTCCAGTATGTAAACATTTAGGATGTACAGTTAACTGGAATTCGGACAAAGCACATCCGAATCAATTCTTTTGTCCATGTCACGGGGGCCGTTACACAAAAGATGGGATGAACATTAAAGGCACGCCGCCCCTTGCTCCGCTTGATGTATACGAGTCCAAAGTAAAAGATGGAACGCTGTATTTAGGCAAAGCGAAGCCAAAAGGGGGTGCAAAGTAGATGCTAAATAAAATTTATGATTGGGTAGATGAAAGGTTAGATATTACACCAATATGGCGTGATATCGCTGATCATGAAGTACCTGAACATGTAAACCCGGCACATCACTTTTCTGCATTCGTTTATTGCTTTGGAGGACTTACCTTTTTCGTTACTGTAATTCAAATTTTATCAGGAATGTTTTTGACGATGTATTATGTGCCTGATATTAAAAATGCTTGGGAATCGGTTTATTATTTACAAAATGAAGTTGCATATGGGCAAATTGTTCGTGGTATGCACCACTGGGGCGCTAGTCTCGTCATTGTAATGATGTTTTTACATACACTTAGAGTTTTCTTCCAGGGTGCGTATAAAAAGCCTCGTGAGTTAAACTGGATTGTTGGTGTTCTTATTTTCTTTGTTATGTTAGGTCTTGGTTTTACCGGATATTTATTACCGTGGGATATGAAAGCATTATTTGCTACGAAAGTAGGGATTCAAATTGCAGAGCAAACGCCGCTCATTGGTCCTTATATTAAAACATTACTCGCTGGTCATTCCGAAATTGTTGGCGCTCAAACATTAACTCGCTTCTTTGCTATTCACGTCTTCTTCTTACCAGCAGCACTTCTAGGTTTAATGGCCTTCCACTTCATCATGATTCGCAAACAAGGTATTTCCGGTCCGCTATAAGAGATTGCTAAATTAAAGGGGAAAGAACTAAAGGAGGGAGATTATGCATCGAGGCAAAGGGATGAAGTTTGTAGGAGATTCTCGGGTACCAGTAGCTCGGAAACCAAATATTCCAAAAGACTATTCTGAATACCCAGGAAAAACAGAAGCGTTTTGGCCGAACTTCTTGTTAAAAGAATGGATGGTTGGTGCAGTTTTTTTAATCGGTTATTTATGTTTAACAGTGGCGCATCCGTCACCACTTGAGAGAATGGCAGATCCAACTGATGCCGGATATATACCACTTCCAGATTGGTATTTCTTATTCTTGTATCAGTTATTAAAGTATTCTTATGCTTCTGGTTCATTTACTGTAATTGGAGCGTTTATTATGCCAGGGATTGCGTTTGGCGCATTATTGTTAGCTCCATTTCTTGACCGAGGCCCAGAAAGACGCCCATTGAAGCGTCCTGTAGCAACTGGATTTATGCTTTTAGCAATTGCATCGATTATCTTTTTAACTTGGGAATCTGTAGCACACCACGACTGGGAAGCTGCAAAAAAACAAGGAGCAATTGTAAAAACAGCACCAGTTGATAAAAATGATGACGGCTATAAATTAATGCAAAAAAATACTTGTTTAACATGTCACGGTGACAATTTACAAGGCGGGGCAGCAGCACCGGCACTGCAAAATTTAACTTTAAAGCCAGAAGAAATTGCTAAAATTGCGAAAGATGGAAAAGGTTCAATGCCTAAAGGAGTATTTAAAGGTACAGATGAGGAACTGAAGAAACTTTCGGAATTCGTTGCAAAGTATAATAAAAAATAATAAAAAGCTGACTACAAAAATTTGTAGTCAGCTTTTTATTTTGATGAAAGAAAGTTTACTATATAATAGAGTAGAGTTTGAGGAAAGAATGACTTTGTTTGAAAGGTGTTGGACATACAGCTTGGTTTATTTGTATGCAATGTTAAGACAACGCTCTATATTATTATTTTTATTAGTTGTTAACATATTAGGTACAATATACGGATTTATATGGTATGGAAATCAATTAAAAGAAACCTCACCTATATTTTGGCCGTTTGTACCCGATAGCCCGATGGCGAGTCTCTTTTTTGTCTTTGTTTTAATTGCTTTTTTAAGAAAGAGAAATTGGGGATTAATAGAGGCGCTAGCGATTGTTACTTTAATGAAATATGGTATATGGGCTGTTGTTGTAAATGCAATTATGATCTATGTAAAAGGTCCTATTGGTCTTATGGGGTATATGTTAATGCTTTCGCATTTTGCGATGGCAGTACAAGCAGTGCTATATGCGCCGTTTTACCGTATAAAAAAATGGCATTTTGCGGTAGCAGCTATATGGACATTACATAATGATGCAATTGATTATTTATTTTGGCAAATGCCGAGATATGGAATTATGCATTTGTTTGTAGAAGAAATTGGTTACTTTACGTTTTGGCTAAGCATCGTCACACTATGTCTTACATATTATTATTGCTTACGTGAGAACCGAAAACAGTTTTCTTTATGAACATTTAGGGGGAGAAAATGAAGAAGAATAAGAGTCGTACAAAAATATTGGATCGATTGATTACTATAGTTGTTTCATATAGCATAGCATTTTCTATATTTGCACTCGCAACAACAGCGGTTGTATACGGAAAATGGCTATATTATTTTGAAATTGATTTTTTAAACATTCCAGATTTAGCGGATATGACGAAGGATGATATTAAAAGAAATTATGATGTGCTTATTACATATTTATCGCCGTTTTATGATGGAGCATTGCAGTTGCCAACATTAGATATGTCTACAAATGGCCGTATTCATTTTGTAGATGTTAAAAATATTTTAGTAAAGATTCAATATGTAATGTATGCGACAATTATGATTGCAATAACAGGCGGGATTTATTTATTAAAAAAGAAAAATGAAAAGTTTTTACTGCACGGATCAATTTTAACAATTATCTTACCGATCGCGCTCATGTTACCGATCGCTATTAATTTTGAAAAGAGTTTTGTATTATTCCATAAACTTTTATTTAGTAATGATTATTGGATGTTTGATATTGAAACGGATCCAATTATATTAATGTTACCAGAAGAATTCTTTATGCATGCTGCGTGTGCTATTTTATTATTTATTTTATGCGGCAGCATAATTTGTTACAGTTTGTATAGATATTTCGTAAAAAAGAAAAGGGTTTCAAAGGAAAAATTCTCTGTTTAAAGAGAATTTTTTTGTTTGTAAAATGATAATATATTTTTCGGTCCAGTTCTGTTCTATTCTTGTCCAAATTAACATATTTTGTACTAGTAGTTATAGGGGGGACCGTGATGAAGAGAACATTAATTGGATTAATAGCATTTCTAATTATAATGTTTCCGTTACGTATATATGCTGAAGAGTGGAGTGAACTAACAGGGTTGTTAGACGACTCATTACAATTAGTGAAGCGTAATGAAGATGGAAAAGCAGTACAAGTATTACAACATTTCTCCGAGCAGTTTGTTATAAAGGGGAATGAAAAGAAGCAAGAAGTAACGCCAGATCAGGTTAGAGTTATTTCTTTAGCTTACGACAAGGCGAAACAATCTCTCTCGGAAACAGATTTAGGTAAACAAGTTAAAATTGATAATGTGTTAGCCCTGCAGCTCGCTGTTGATGCGCAAGTGTCGAAATATCAACCGCTTTGGATGGAAAGAGAAAGAAAAGTAATGGGTGCCTTTTCTCAAATGGAAAAAGCGATGAAAAAAGAAGATACGGGACAGTTTCAACAAACGTTAAACACATTTTTACATGAATTTAATATTATTTATCCAAGCTTAATGATCGCCCTGCCAGAAAATGAAGTGCAGCGTGTAAATGCCCATTTATCTTATTTGGATGAATTTCGTAACGTTATGTTAAATACGAAAGGGGGGCAAATGCAAGTAGGAATCATTAAAGGGGATTTGCAAAAAATATTTCACACAGTAAAAAAAGATGAAATTGCACCCTCTCTCATTTGGTTTATGACAATTACTGGAGGTCTTATTTTATTCACATTAACTTATGTTGGATGGAGAAAGTATAAAGGAGAGAGAGAAAAAAGAAAAAGTAATGTACACTCTAAGAATAGATAATGCAATAAATAAAGATACGGATTGTAAGTTTTATTCATTGACAATGATGTCAGAAGAAAATAGAATGAGAAGTACTATAATTAAAACTTCAATGGAGGTTCAGAGGTTCATGATGTTTTATTTAATTTACTTCGCGATCATAATGATCATACCGTTGTATGCACAGTCAAAAGTACGTAGTGCCTATAGCAAGTATTCACAAGTTTATTCAACTTCAGGTATGACAGGAGCGGAAGTGGCTCGAAAAATTTTAGATGAGAACGGATTATACAACGTAGCTGTAGAAGAAACACCAGGTCATTTATCAGATCATTATGATCCAACTGCCAAAACAGTTCGATTATCAACAGATAACTATTACGGTCATTCAGTTGCTGGTACAGCAGTTGCAGCACACGAAGTAGGACACGCAATTCAAGACGCAAAAGATTATAACTTTATGCGTATTCGTCATTCGTTAGTGCCAGTTGCAAACTTTGGATCGAATATTTCTTGGGTATTTATTATGATTGGTGCCTTTGCATCTATGTCTAACTTGTTGTTATTAGGTATCATTTTAATGGCAGCAGGTGTTGTGTTCCAACTTGTGACATTACCTGTTGAGTTTGATGCATCAAAGCGTGCAATGCAACAAATTGAAGCGTTAGGTATCGTATCAACAGATGAATATGGCCAAGCTCGTAAAGTATTAAATGCGGCAGCATTAACATATGTAGCGGCTGCAGCTGTAGCAGTATTTGAATTATTACGTCTCGTATTAATGTATACTGGTATGCAGCGTAGCGACGACTAAAGACTATCAATTTTGATAGTCTTTTTTGTTTTGTGGATTGAATTATATAATGTATTGCAAATAGAAATAATAGAAGGAATAGAAGTAATGCGGAAAGGCGGTGGGGGAAGTGAAATATCCAAGTCGTTTAGTAAAACAAGTGAAAGAACAAAGCGCTTCTTATCAGTTAGAAGGCTTTTTAAGTGGACAAGGTCCTGAAAATCCAAAATTTATGCTGTTAGGAGAAGCGCCTGGTGAAACAGAAATTCATAATGGGATTCCGTTTTGCGGGAGAGCGGGAAAACAATTAATGGGTTTTTTAGAACGGATTCATGTTACAAGGGAAGAAGTATATATTACGAGCGCTGTACGAAGCAGACCGTATAAGTGGCGAGAGAAAAAAGAACGAAATGGTGAGATCGTACAGAAAAAGTATAATAGAACGCCAAATCAAGGGGAAATACTTGCCCATGCCCCTTTGTTAGATTATGAATTAGAGAAAATAAACCCGAAGCTTATCGTCACACTTGGAAATATCGGTCTTCAACGTTTAACAGGAAAAAATAAAAAAATCACAGATGTACACGGACAATTATTAAAACAGCCTATTCAAAAATTAAAGAATATGCAAAGTGCAGCGTTTACATGGTCAGAGGAAGAATATCATATTTTCCCGACCTTTCATCCTGCTTCCATTTTTTATAATCGGAGTTTATTGGAGCTTATTTATGAGGATTTAGATAAACTTAAAAAATATGTAATAAAAAACTAGAAAAGCTAGAGAGCTTTTCTAGTTGCGTTTATTTATGTAACGGATTTTTATTTTCATCTAACGTAAAACCTTCACCAACTACATCATGTACATCACTTACAGCAACAAAGGCATGAGGATCTACAGAAGTAATAATATTTTTTAATTTCACGATTTCATTTTTAGCAACAACGCAATATAATACGTTCCGTTCCACTTTCGTATACGATCCAACAGCTTTTAAAAAAGTAGCTCCGCGTTCCATATCAGATAAAATTTTGGCAGCAATTTCATCGTTTTTATCTGAGATAATAGTTGCTCCTTTTGCCGCATAGGCTCCTTCTTGCATAAAATCAATGACTTTCGCCCCGATAAAAACAGCAACTAACGTATACATGCCCTCGCGGTATGATAAATAGGTAAGAATAGAGACGATAATGACGATAGCATCAAACATAAACATCGTTTTCCCCATACTCCAGCCAACATATTTATGAGCGAGTCTTGCGATAATATCTACACCGCCAGTAGTCCCGCCATATTTAAATATTATGCCAAGACCGACACCGATAAATGCCCCGGCGAATAAAGCCGCGAGTGTCATATCATTTTGTAAGTTTAAATGTAAGTTAAGAACTTCGTAACGTTGAAAAATCCATAGAAATAAAGATACGCTGAAGGTGCCGATTAGTGTATAGATAAATGTCGTTCTTCCAAGTAACTTCCAACCAATAAAAAATATAGGGATATTTAAAATTAAGTTTGAATAAGAAGGATCAAACTTAAATAGAAAATACAATAATAGTGTAATACCGGTAAATCCACCTTCTGCAAGGTGATTTTCAATATTGATATTCACAATACCGAAAGAAAAAATAGCGGAACCGATTAAAATGAAAATGATATTTCGAATCTTCAAATTTGATGTCATATAGAAATCCTCCTAATTATGTAAATTGCATTGCTCCGCTGATACGGTAAAACATAATGATAAGTAATTTCTAGTTGTTAGTAAAAATAGAGAAGGCTGTAAAAAAACGCAAAAGAAGTTTCTATTTACCTCGTTCCAACGGCTGGTAGGAGATAAAGCTCTGAAGAAGGACAAACCAGCCGTAGGAACCCGATTGGTTCTGGCTGATCTTTTGCAAAAAACGCAAAAGAAAGTTTCACTTTACCCCGCTCTAACGGCTGGTAGAGGATAAAGCAGTGAAGTGAGATCAAACCAGCCGTAAGAGCCCGATTGGTTCAACTAATCTTTTGCAAAAAACGCAAAAGAAAGTTTCACTTTATTATAGTCTATCCAAAAAAGGGTCGCAAATAGGTGTTTGGCGGGGAATAATATTTGTCAAATCGCGATGAATTGGCTAACATGAAAGAGGAAGGATTAGAGGTGAATTGTATGGAAGCAAAAACGATGAAGGATATGCAGAAAGAAGTAGATGCATATATTGGTCAGTTTAAAGAAGGTTATTTCAGTCCACTTGCAATGATGGCTCGTTTAACGGAAGAAATGGGGGAGCTTGCAAGAGAGGTAAATCATTATTATGGTGAGAAACCGAAGAAAACAACTGAAAAAGAACGTAGTCTGGAAGAAGAGCTTGGAGATGTATTATTTGTTATGATTTGTATGGCAAATAGTTTAAATATTGATTTAGAAACGGCACATAACATTGTAATGAATAAATTTAATACACGTGATAAAGATCGCTGGACACGTATTGATGAGGGAGAGAAAGAATAATGAAAGAAATTAAAGTAATTATCGCTGGACCAAGAGGACGTATGGGACATGAAGCAGTCCTTCTTATGGAAAGAACGGAACATTTTAATTTGGTAGCAGCAGTGGATTATAAGCATGGTGGAGAGAAAATTTCTGATTTACCGGGCATGCCAGCGTTACAAGCGCCAATTTACGCAGATTTACATACTTGTTTAGAGGAAGTAGAAGCAGATGTGTTGTTAGATTTAACAACGCCAGAAGTTGGGAAACAACACGTTACACTAGCAGTTGAGCGTGGACTTCGTTCTGTTATTGGTACAACTGGATTTACAGAAGAAGAACTAAAGCAATTAAGAGAGAATGCGAAAGAAAAAGCAGTAGGAACAATTATCGCTCCAAACTTTGCAATTGGTGCAGTTCTTATGATGAAATTCTCACAAATGGCAGCGAAGTATTTCCAAGATGTTGAAGTAATTGAATTGCATCATGATCAAAAGTTAGATGCACCATCTGGTACAGCAGTAAAAACAGTAGAATTAATTCGTCAAAATCGTGAATCAAAGCAGCAAGGTCATCCGAATGAAGTAGAACAACTAGAAGGTGCTCGTGGTGCAAATGTAGACGGCATTCACATTCATAGTGTACGTTTACCAGGACTTATTGCACACCAAGAAGTAATGTTTGGTGGAGATGGACAAATGTTAACGGTTCGTCATGATTCATTCAATCGTGCATCATTTATGTCGGGTGTAAAACTATCAATTGATACAGTAATGAATCTAGATCATCTTGTGTACGGTTTAGAAAATATTATCGACTAAAGGGGAGACAACGGATGAAAATTGCCTTAATCGCACATGACAAAAAGAAAGATGACATGGTTTCGTTTGCATACGCATATAAACCAATTTTTGAACAACATGAATTATTTGCAACAGGGACGACAGGACTTCGTATTATGGAGGCAACTGGTTTAGTTGTAACAAGATTTCAGTCGGGTCCTCTTGGTGGCGATCAAGAAATTGGTGCCATGATTGCAAAAAACGATATGGATATGGTGATTTTTTTCCGAGATCCACTAACTGCTCAGCCGCATGAACCAGATGTAAATGCATTGCTTCGTTTATGTGATGTATATGCGATTCCACTTGCAACGAATATGGCAAGTGCTGAAATGTTAATGCACGCATTAGAGCGAGGAGATTTAGATTACCGCAAGTTTAGAAAATGAGGGGAACAATTATGAGTGGATTACATATATTAGCGTTTGGTGCTCATGCCGATGATGTCGAAATCGGCATGGCTGGTACCATTGCTAAATATACGAAGCAAGGGTATGAAGTAGGTATTTGTGATTTAACAGAAGCTGACCTTTCTTCTAATGGAACGATAGAATTGAGAAAAGAAGAAGCAAAGGCGGCAGCTCGTATAATGGGAGTAAAAACGAGACTGAATTTAGCGATGCCAGACCGTGGTTTGTATATGAAAGAAGAGTATATACGTGAAATTGTAAAGGTGATTCGTACATATAAACCGAAACTAGTTTTCGCGCCGTATTATGAAGATCGTCATCCAGATCATGCAAATTGTGCAAAACTTGTGGAAGAAGCTATTTTTTCAGCGGGAATTCGTAAATATATGCCAGAGGTTTCGCCACATCGCGTGGAGTCTTTTTATTATTATATGATTAATGGTTTTCATAAACCGAATTTTTGTATAGATATAAGTGAGTACCTTTCTATAAAAGTGGAAGCATTAGAAGCGTATGAAAGTCAGTTTTCAACAGGGAGTGATGGTGTGAAAACGCCGTTAACAGAAGGTTACGTTGAAACTGTGGTCGCTCGAGAGAAAATGTTTGGAAAAGAAGTTGGAGTCTTATATGCCGAGGGATTTATGAGTAAGAAACCGGTTTTATTACATGCTGATTTAATAGGGGGGATGTAAATGAAATTAAAAATAGGTATTACATGTTATCCTTCTGTAGGTGGTTCTGGAGTTGTTGGAACAGAATTAGGAAAGCAATTAGCGGAACGCGGGCATGAAATTCATTTTATTACATCGGGTTTACCATTCCGGTTAAATAAAGTGTATCCAAATATTTATTTTCATGAAGTGACGGTAAATCAATACTCTGTATTTCAATATCCACCATACGATTTAGCGTTAGCGAGTAAAATGGCAGAGGTTGCACAAAGAGAGAACCTAGATATTTTACATGTGCATTACGCAATACCACATGCCATTTGTGCTTATTTAGCAAAACAAATGATTGGAGAGCGTATTAAAATTGTTACAACCTTACATGGAACAGATATTACTGTGTTAGGTTCTGACCCTTCGTTAAATAATTTAATTCGTTTTGGTATTGAGCAATCTGATGTTGTGACGGCTGTCTCGCATTCATTGATTAACGAAACGCATGAGCTTGTAAAACCAAATAAAAACATTCAAACGGTATATAACTTTATAGACGAGCGTGTATATTTCAAGCGTGATATGTCTCAATTAAAGAAAGAATACGGTATAAGTGAGAGTGAAAAGATACTGATTCACATTTCAAATTTCCGTAAAGTGAAACGTGTGCAAGATGTTGTTCAGGCATTTGCTAAAATTGTTACAGAAGTAGATGCGAAGTTGCTTCTTGTTGGAGATGGACCAGAATTTTGCACGATTTTACAGATAGTAAAAAATTTACATATTGAAGATCGCGTCTTATTCTTAGGGAAGCAAGATAATGTTGCAGAGCTACTTGCGATGAGTGATCTAATGTTGCTTCTTTCAGAGAAGGAGAGTTTTGGTCTTGTTTTATTAGAAGCGATGGCGTGTGGTGTACCTTGTATCGGAACAAGGGTTGGAGGTATTCCAGAAGTCATTCAACATGGTGAAACAGGATATTTATGTGAAGTTGGCGATTCAACAGGAGTGGCAAATCAAGCCATTCAGCTATTAAAGGATGAAGAACTTCACCGTAATTTGGGAGAGCGAGCAAGAGAAAGTGTTTACGAGCAGTTCCGCTCTGAAAAAATCGTCTCACAATATGAAACGATTTACTATGATGTACTAAGGGATGACAAAAATGGAGAGATTTAAAAAAGCTAGTTCTATTATTGAGACTTTAAAGCAACAAGGACATGAGGCCTACTTTGTCGGTGGAAGCGTACGAGATCTTATTATCGATAGGCCGATTGGAGATATTGATATTGCGACATCTGCTTTACCAGAAGAAGTGATGGCTATATTTCCAAGACATGTTCCTGTTGGTCTTGAGCATGGAACTGTAATTGTGGTAGAAAATGGTGAACCTTATGAGGTAACCACTTTTCGAACAGAGGGCGAATATGAAGATTTTCGAAGACCTAGTAGTGTTCAATTTGTTCGTTCATTAGAAGAGGATTTAAAACGTCGTGATTTCACAATGAATGCAATTGCGATGACAGAAGAAGGCAAAATGGTTGATTTATTTGCTGGACAGCAAGCGATTCAAAAGAGAGAAATTGTGACGGTTGGCAATGCTGCGGATCGTTTTCAAGAAGACGCCCTGCGAATGATGCGTGGTATTCGTTTCGTAAGTACGTTAGGTTTTTCTTTAGAAATGAAAACGAAACAAGCAATAGAAACATATGGACATTTGCTAGAACACATTGCAATTGAGCGAATTACAGTGGAGTTTGAGAAACTGTTAACTGGTACATATTGCGTGAAGGGCTTGCAAGAATTAGTAGAAACGAAGCTATTTTCTCATCTGCCATATTTACAAATGTCAGATGAGAGATTATTAAAAGCTACGCAGTATAACTGGGATTCTTTTGAAACGGACATTGAGGCATGGGCATTCTTCTTATATTGTATTGGGGAAGAGCATCCATCTGTCTTTTTACGTCAATGGAAGTTTTCAAATAAAAAAATAAAAGATATCGTCGCAGTTTTATTAACACTCCGTACGAGAAAGGAGAAGGATTGGGATACAGTCTTTCTTTATAAAACGGGAATTCATATCGCTGAAATGGCAGAAAGAGTATATGAAGCGATGATTGAAAGCTATGATAATACATCTGTGAAACGAGTACAAACGTTGTTTGAAGCATTGCCAATCAAGAATCGACAAGAAATGAATGTGACTGGGAATGATTTATTAAACTGGGCAAATAAAAAGCCAGGTCCGTGGGTTGCTGAAATGATTCAAAAGGTTGAAGAAGCAATCTTACAAGGAAACGTAGTTAATGAGAAAGAGTGTATAAGGGAGTGGCTGCAAGAATGCAATCTACTATAAGAAAGCAGTTATTGCAAGTTTTTTCAGAAGCGGATGGCGCGTTTGTATCTGGCCAAACGATTAGTGATAAACTTGGTTGTTCAAGAACCGCTGTGTGGAAACATATGGAGGACCTTCGGAATGAGGGATATGAACTTGAAGCTGTGCGTCGATTAGGTTATCGAATTGCGAGTAAGCCAGACAAAGTGACTGCTAATGAAATTCAGTTAGGGTTACAAACGAAACATATTGGTAGAACGGTATATTTTGAAGAGTCTGTTGAATCTACGCAGCATATTGCAGCAAAACTTGCTTATGAAGGTGCAGAAGAAGGAACGATTGTTGTTGCAGAAGAACAAACAGCCGGCAGAGGTCGTTTAAGTAGGAAATGGCATTCACCAAAAGGAACAGGAATTTGGATGAGTATTATTTTACGTCCATCAATCCCGGTTCATCATGCACCACAACTTACTTTATTAGCGGCTGTTAGCGTTGCACAAGCAATTGAAAAGTGCACGGGTGTAAACGTAGGAATAAAATGGCCGAATGATATTTTAATTCAAGGTAAAAAGGCTGTAGGTATATTAACAGAAATGCAGGCTGATCCTGATAAAATTAATGCTGTCATTATGGGTATTGGTATTAATGCAAATCAAAAGCAAGAGCATTTTGATGAGGAAATTCAGCATATTGCTACTTCTTTAGCGATTGAATCCGGTGAGCCAATTGTTCGTGCAGAGCTGATGCAACAAATCTTTTTACAACTAGAAAAATTATATGAAGAGTATTTACAAAATGGTTTCTCTGTCATTAAAATTCTTTGGGAAAGTTACGCTGTGAGCATCGGGAAAGAAATTACCGCTCGAACGATGAGAGAGACAATTACAGGCGTAGCAAAAGGAATTACAGAGGATGGTGTATTGCTTCTGGAGGACCATGAAGGGAAAGTACATCACATTCATTCTGCGGATATCGAAATTAAGTAAAAGAAGTTCCTTTTGGGAACTTCTTTTTATTTGACTATTACTTTGCCTTCCATTCCTTTAAGAAGGTGGTACCGGCATATTAATTCATATGTACCAGTATTTTTAGGTTTCACGGTAATGTTTTTTTCTTTTCCTGACTCGACTACGACATCAATGCCGAGTTTTTTTACTGTAAAGGTGTGTTCATTCTTACCTTTGTTTTTTAATAACAATGTTGTTGACTCTTCAATTGGAATGGTGATGACGTTTGGATGAAAGTAATCATCATTCAGTTCGACCTCAATTACTTTCGTTGAATCGATAGGTTGTGTTACGACGTTAACTGAGGCAAATGCATGGAAGGAGCTAAAAGTTATCATCCCTACAATCATCAGAAGCAAACCGGTGAATGGAAATAACCATTTGTTCATAAACATGCGCAATTCTCCTTTTGTAAGTACTTTTCTCAATTAACCTGCATCATTAGTTTAAGAGTTATACGAGGCATTTTAAACAAAGCTGTATCTTTCTATGATTGAGTTATTTATAAAAATTTCACATACCGTAATAGGAATAAAAAATTATTTTTTCGAAAAAATGTAGTAATCCCTTTTTGGAGTTTGCTATAATTAGTTCGAATGTGGGCAGTATCAGAGCGAACTGCACCATGATTCGAAGCAATACGAAAAATAATAACTTGGATTCTGCCTTGATCCAATAACGGACTGGGACAGAGGGATGAATAATGCCGACTAACACACAACCCTTCTGCCCTTTTATGGCCAGAGGGGTTTTTTATATGATTTCGGCCATCTCCTCTCTCCTGTATAAAGGAGGAGTAGTTTTTGAAAACAAAAACAGATTTTTTGAAGATGAAAGAGCAAGGTGAGCCGATTACGATGCTAACGGCGTATGATTATCCATCTGCTAAGTTAGCAGAAGAAGCTGAAGTTGATATGATTCTAGTTGGAGATTCCCTTGGGATGGTTGTGCTAGGCTACGATTCAACAGTACCTGTAACAGTAGAGGATATGATTCATCATACGAAAGCTGTACGCCGAGGAGCGAAAGAGACGTTTATTGTAACTGATATGCCATTTATGTCGTATCATGTGTCGCCTCAAGATACGATGGTGAATGCACGCCGCATTGTTCAAGAGAGTGGTGCTCATGCACTGAAGGTAGAAGGTGCAGGGGAAGTGGTATCAACTATTCATTACTTGACGAATGCGGGAATTCCTGTTGTGGCACATTTAGGCTTAACTCCTCAATCTGTAGGAGTACTAGGTGGGTATAAAGTACAAGGAAAAGATGCTGAAAGTGCAAAAAAATTAATAGAAGATGCGAAGAGATGTGAGGAAGCTGGTGCGATAGCGCTTGTGTTAGAATGTGTGCCAATGCAGTTAGCGGAATTAATTTCGAAGCAACTAACAATTCCGACGATTGGAATTGGAGCAGGGAAAAAAGTAGATGGGCAAGTACTTGTTTATCATGATCTTATCTCATACGGCGTAAATCGTGTTCCGAAATTTGTAAAGCAATATACGTCTGTTCAAGAGGAGATTGTGCGAGGGATTTCACAATACGTTACTGAAGTAAAGACAGGGCAATTTCCAGAAGAAAAACATTCATTCACAATGAAAGAGGAAGAATGCTTAGCGTTATACGGAGGAAAACAATAATGAAAATCGTAACTACAGTGCAAGAGATGCAGCAAATTACAAACGAACTTCGTATAAGTGGAAAAAGTATTGGTTTTGTTCCAACGATGGGTTATTTACATGAAGGCCATGCGACTTTATTACGTAAGGCAAGAGAAGAAAATGAAATTGTGGTTTTAAGCGTGTTTGTCAATCCGCTACAGTTTGGGCCGAATGAAGATTTAGATCGATACCCTCGTGATATTGATAGAGATGAAAATG
The DNA here is from genome assembly GCF_016483705.1 of Bacillus cereus group sp. N6. Classification (NCBI taxonomy): domain Bacteria; kingdom Bacillati; phylum Bacillota; class Bacilli; order Caryophanales; family Bacillaceae; genus Bacillus; species Bacillus cereus group sp. N6. Next base: position 85,374 of record NZ_JAEHBI010000007.1, on the reverse strand, counting down.
TAGCAAAAGAAAACGGTGTAGATTATTTATTTTATCCGAGCGTAGAAGAAATGTATCCAGCAGAACAAACGACAACAGTAGCAGTTGTGAAGCGTACCGATGTATTATGTGGCAAACAAAGACCTGGTCATTTCGCTGGAGTTGCGACTGTACTAATGAAACTATTTAATATTACATTGCCAACGCGTGCTTATTTTGGTATGAAAGATGCACAGCAAGTTGCTGTCATTGAAGGATTTGTCGCTGATTTTAATATTCCGGTTACGATCGTACCAGTGGATATTGTAAGGGAAGTAGATGGATTAGCGAAAAGTTCTCGTAACGTGTATTTATCACAAGAAGAGCGTGAAGAGGCTCCTCATTTATACCGCAGTCTATGTATAGCGAAAGAAAGAATTGAAGCAGGCGAACGTAATGCAGAAATCATTACAACTCTTGTGAAAGAGTATATTGAGACGTATACGAAAGGCACTGTAGATTATGCTGATTTATATGCCTATCCTTCACTACAAGTAATAGATAAAATTGAAGGACGAATGATTTTAGCAATTGCAGTTAAATTTGAGAATGTACGATTAATTGACAATATAACATTAACGGTTAAATAAGGGGGAGCATCTATGTTTCGCACAATGATGAGAGCGAAGTTACATCGCGCAACGGTAACAGAAGCAAATTTAAATTATGTAGGTAGTATTACAATTGATGAAGATTTAATGGATGCAGTAAATATTGTAGAAAATGAAAAAGTACAAATTGTAAATAACAATAATGGTGCGCGCTTAGAGACATATGTTATTAAAGGAGAACGCGGTAGCGGTGTTGTTTGTTTAAATGGTGCAGCTGCAAGGCTTGTACAGCCAGGGGATAAAGTTATTATTATTTGCTACGGTTTAGTGGCAGAAGAAAATATTCATAACCAAGAGCCGAAAATTGCAGTATTAGACGATGATAATCAAATTATCCAAATGTTAGGCACTGAAAAAGCGGGTACGATATTATAAGTAAGAAGGCTATCTCTATTATGGAGATAGCTTTTTTGTGCATCTTTTCATTAAGATGAGATAAAACGTGGTATAGTAACATTATATAATTTTGTGATTGATAGGTAAGAAATTGAGGTGTTACATATATGAGTAAACGTTATGTCGTTGTGGATTTAGAGACGACAGGGAACTCCTGGAAGGACGGGAAGGATAAAATTACCCAAATCGCAGCTGTTGTAGTGGAAGATGGAGAGATACTAGAGATTTTTTCATCTTTTATTAATCCGAAGAGAGAGATTCCGCCATTTATTACAGAATTAACAGGGATTGATGAGAGTATGGTTAAGCAAGCCCCGTTATTTCATGATGTAGCCCCGATGGTTGTTGAGCTATTGCAAGGTGCAGCTTTTGTTGCACATAACGTTCACTTTGATTGGAATTTTTTAACGGAAGAATTAAGGTGGGCTGGATATACAGAAGTACATTGTCCGAAAGTTGATACAGTGGAGTTGGCGCAAATTCTTTTGCCGACAGCTGATAGTTATAAATTACGTGATTTAGCTAAACAACATGAATTAGAGCACGATCAACCGCATCGTGCGGATAGTGATGCTCTTGCAACAGCGGAATTATTTTTACAATTTTTAAATGAAATTGAAAAGTTACCACTTGTCACCTTGCAATCGCTTTATGAATTGAGCGATGTTTTTCAAAGTGATATAGCGGATGTACTTTCTGAAAATATTTTAAAGAAAATGATGCATGGTAGAAAAGTGGCAGAGGGATATGAAGTGTATCGAAATATTGCGCTTCGAAAACGGAATTATGCTTTAAATCTCAGTGAAACATGTTCATCTAAATTTGATGCTTTCTTGCATAAGGCAATCGATAAACTTGAATTGAATATGCCAAGGTTTGAAAAAAGAGAAAGCCAACAGATTATGATGAAGGAAATATATACAGCACTAAGAGATTCTAGGTTTTCACTAATTGAAGCAGGAACAGGAACAGGAAAGACTCTTGCATATTTACTTCCAAGTATTTATTTTGCAACGAAAAAAGAAGAACCTGTCATCATAAGTACCCAAACAGTACAACTGCAACAACAAATATTAGAAAAAGAAATTCCATTATTACAGAAAATAATGCTATTTTCATTTGAAGTAGCTCTTTTGAAAGGAAGAAAGCATTATCTTTGTCTACATAAATTTGAATATGCTTTGCAAGAGGAAGAGAAAAATTATGATATGGCGCTCACAAAGGCAAAAATTTTAGTGTGGTTATTGCAAACAGAAACTGGCGATCGTGATGAATTAAATATTCCTGAGGGCGGAAAGTTACTTTGGAACCGTATTTGTAGTGATGTACATAGTCCAGGCGGGATGCAAAGCAACTGGTATAGCCGTTGTTTTTATCAACGAGCAAAGAATAAAGCATTATTTGCAGATATCGTTATTACAAATCATGCGTTATTATTTCAAGATTTTTCAAGTGAAGAACCACTATTTGCTTCATGTGAACATATTATTTTTGATGAAGCTCATCATATCGAGGAAGCGGCGAGTAGAATATTAGGTGAACAGTTCTCCTGTATGTATTTTCAATTAGTTTTATCTCGTCTTGGTACGCTAGAAACAGATGATGTACTTTCTAAAGTATATAAAATGATGAAAAAATCAGAGCAAGCCTCTCGTTCGACTTTCCGTATGGTGAGTCATAGTTTGAAGGAATTGAAATTTGATGCGGATGAGCTATTCCAAATGTTACGTGCTTTCATCTTTAAACAAACAAAGCAGGAACAAGGGATAAGCAATATGCCACTCATTTATCGATATAACACGGAAGTAGAGAAAGGTAAGTTATGGGATAGCATTACCGAGTTAACAAATCGTTTTGTATACGATGTAAGAAAATTATTGACTATACTTGAGAAGCAAGTTGATATATTGCAAAGTAAATTAGAATGGGAGATGCATGTTATTACAGGTGAATTTATGCATTTAATTGAGTTGTTGAGAAAGATGGAAAAATCTTTACAATTACTCATTTTAGAAAAAAATTCATATGTGACATGGATGGAGACTGAAACGAAGGGAACAATTCATTCAACCGTTTTATATGCACAGCCTGTTCATATTGGTGAAAGGCTTGCGGATGAATTTTTAACACAGAAAAAGAGTGTTATTTTCACATCAGCAACGTTAACAGTAAACGATTCATTTGACTATATAAAAGAGGAGCTAGGTTTACATGATTTTGCTCCCAATACATTACAGGTTCCATCACCATTCCGTTTTGAAGAACAGATGAAATTAATGGTTTCAACAGATGTGCCTTTTATTAAGCAAGCAAGTAATGAAGAATATATTGAATCTGTGTCGGCACATATTGCAAAAATCGCGAAAGCTACAAAAGGTAGAATGCTTGTTTTATTCACTTCGTATGAAATGTTGAAAGAAGCGTATACGAATTTGAAAAATGATGAGGAATTAGAGGGGTATTTATTATTAACGCAAAGTGTAAATAATAAGAGCCGAAGTCGTCTCATTCGTAAATTTCAAGAGTTCGACAAATCGATTTTGTTAGGAACAAGTAGTTTTTGGGAAGGGATAGATATACCTGGAGATGCCCTTAGTTGTCTTGTTATTGTACGGCTTCCCTTTACGCCTCCTCATCAACCGATGATGGAAGCAAAAGGAGAGTGGTTAAAAAATCAAGGAGAGGACGTATTCGCTAAGTTAGCACTCCCGCAAGCAATCTTGCGTTTCAAACAAGGATTTGGTCGTCTGATTAGAACAAGTACAGATACCGGAACAGTATTTGTATTAGACCGTCGTTTGATAAGCGCTTCTTATGGAAAACGTTTTTTACAATCAATCCCAACTGTTCCGCTTTATGAAGGCCCTCTAGAAGAATTATTAGAACAATTAAAGGCATGGCCAAATAAATAAAATTGGAAGAAAAATACGCCTGAAGTACATTTAAGCTTCAGGCGTAAAAAATGTGGGTAGGAGGAATTTTATTTTTCTTACTTCTTGTATACAAAATGTATTGGTTTTCGACTTGAAACCTTTTTTTGCAGTACATGTCCTGCTATAATAGATGGGTGATGAAGCAGGGGTTGTAAAGAATGTACTCTTATTGTAACCGTATTGCGTTCTTCTATAATTAGAAATTTTGTGTAACGGAGGAGTTTTTTCATGGATAAGAAAATCGAAGTCCTATCAACGACGCGTATTAAATATTCGTCTGACTTGTATAAAATTGTTGATAGTTTGAATCGTACGTTAAAAGAACAGGACCTCATGTTCGGATTAGCATTAGACGAAAAAGATAAAGAAATAGCTGTATTTACGATTTACAGAACGTAGTGATACAATGAAAAAGTGGATCTTTGCAATCGTTATCGTAATCGTTGCTAGCGGAATATATGGGGCGTATGTTTACAATAAAGCAATGGAAAAGAAAATCCCTAAAGAGGCAAAATCTGTAGAAATTGCGAAAGAAAAGGCAAAGCTTACAAAAGTAAAATCTGTTGATTATTATAATGGAAATTCTTCATATACAGTCGTACAAGGTGTAGACGAAAAAGGAGAACAAATTATTGTTTGGGTGCCTAATAAAAAAGGGAATGTCCTTGTGAAGAAAAAGAGTGAAGGTATTCCTGAAAAAGAAGCTTTGCAAAAGTTGGCTGAACAAGCTACAGGAAAAGGTGATGAGCCAAAGCCAAAGCCAAAAGAAATTATAAAAGTAAAATTAGGTGCTCAAAACGATATTCCGTTGTGGGAAATTACATATATTGATCAGGAAGATCGTTATACGTATTATTATTTAGAGTTTCAAAATGGGGTTTATGCTGGTCACTACAGCATTGAAAAATAGATGTAGGGGGAACTACAAATGAAATTAGCAAAGCGAGTAGCTGCTTTAACACCATCTGCAACTTTAGAAATTACAGCAAAGGCACAAGCATTAAAAGCAGAAGGTCATGATGTAATTGGATTAGGGGCAGGAGAACCTGACTTTAATACGCCAGAACATATTATGGATGCTGCACATAAAGCGATGTTAGAAGGACATACGAAGTATACACCAACAGGTGGATTACAAGCGTTAAAACAAGAAATTGTGAAGAAGTTTACACGTGATCAAGGAATTGCGTATGATCCATCTGAAATTATTGTATGTAACGGTGCAAAGCATGCATTATATACATTATTCCAAGTGTTACTTGATGAAGGAGATGAAGTTATCATCCCAACTCCTTATTGGGTAAGTTATCCTGAGCAAGTAAAGCTTGCTGGAGGTAAGCCAGTTTACGTAGAAGGCCTGGAAGACAATGAGTACAAAATTACAGCGAAGCAGCTGCGTGAGGCAATTACAGAGAAAACGAAAGCAGTTATTATTAATTCACCGAGCAATCCAACAGGAATGATTTATAGCAAAGAGGAATTACAACAGCTTGGAGAAATATGTTTAGAACACGATATTTTAATCGTTTCAGATGAAATTTATGAAAAATTAATTTATGGTGGAGCAGAATATACTTCGATTGCCCAGCTTTCTAATGCATTAAAAGAACAAACACTTATTATTAATGGTGTATCTAAATCTCATTCTATGACAGGATGGCGTATTGGATATGCAGCAGGAAATAAGCAGCTTATTAAAGCGATGACGAACTTAGCGAGTCATAGTACGTCAAACCCTACTTCAATCGCTCAATACGGCGCAATTGCAGCATATGCAGGCTCACAAGAACCTGTAGAAACAATGCGTCAAGCATTTGAAGAAAGATTAAACATTATTTATGATAAATTAATTCAAATCCCTGGCTTTACTTGCATTAAACCACAAGGTGCATTTTACTTATTCCCTAATGTAAAAGAAGCTGTAGCTTTATCAGGATACGAAACTGTGGATGATTGGGCAAAAGCTCTATTAGAAGAGGAAAAAGTGGCTCTTGTACCAGGTACAGGATTTGGTGCTCCAAATAACGTTCGTTTATCATATGCGACATCTCTTGAACAAGTAGAGAAAGCATTAGAACGCATTCATACGTTTATGAAAAGTAAAGTGCAAGCTTAATTGTATATTTTATTAACGCAATACAAAAAACCTTCCTACATAATAGGAAGGTTTTTTTGACGAATTGTGGCAAAAAGAAATAGCGAAAGGTGTGTTATACTAGAGAGCGAGGTGTTTGGTGATGAAAAAGAAAATGATGTTACAGTGGTTTGAGCAGGGAAGCATTGCAATTCCAAAATTACTTATGATGCATTATAAAAAATTAGGGCTAAATGAAATGGAATTTATGGTTGTACTTCATGTACACACATTTTTAGAATCGGGCAATTCGTTTCCGACTCCGTCAGAGATTTCAGAACGGATGACGATTACTGAAATGAAATGTATGGAAGTAATTCAGACATTGATTCAAAAAGGTTTTTTATCACTAGAAGGTGGACAAAAATCAGAAGCGATGATGTGTGAAAGTTATTCTTTACAACCGCTATGGGAAAAAATATTGCATTTCTTAATGAACGAATCAATAGAGGAAGAACAAAAAGAAATAAAACAACTGCAAGTAAATTTATATACAGTATTTGAAAAAGAATTTGGAAGACCACTTTCTCCGTTTGAATGTGAAACGTTGGGTATGTGGGAAGATCAAGATCAACATCATCCGAATTTAATTCAAGCGGCCCTCAGGGAAGCTGTAATGAGCGGTAAGCTTAATTTCCGATATATTGATCGTATTTTATTTGAGTGGAAAAAGAATGGTATTAAAACAGTAGATCAAGCCCAAAACCAAGGACGGAAATTTAGAGCAAATCAACAACGAACGCAGCAAACGACAAAACAAGAGACGAAATTTACTGGGAAAGTGCCTTTTTATAATTGGTTGGAGCAGTAATGTAGGAGGAAGTATATGTTAAATAAAACGCAAATTCGCTATTGTTTAGACACAATGGCGGATATGTATCCAGAAGCACATTGTGAATTAATTCATGATAATCCATTTGAATTAGTAATCGCGGTGGCGTTATCTGCACAATGTACAGATGCACTTGTAAATAAAGTGACGAAAAATTTATTTCAAAAATATAAAACACCAGAAGATTATTTAAGCGTGTCTTTAGAAGAATTACAACAAGATATACGTTCCATTGGATTGTTTAGAAATAAGGCGAAAAATATTCAAAAATTGTGCCAGATGTTGCTAGATGATTATAACGGGAAAGTTCCAGAAGACCGTGACGAGCTGACGAAATTACCAGGAGTAGGAAGAAAGACAGCGAATGTAGTTGTTTCGGTTGCATTTGGAATTCCAGCGATTGCTGTTGATACGCATGTAGAGAGAGTGAGTAAACGGTTAGCGATTTGTAGGTGGAAAGATTCGGTGTTAGAAGTAGAAAAGACATTAATGAAGAAAGTTCCGATGGATGAATGGGGCGTTACACATCATCGTATGATTTTCTTTGGGCGTTACCACTGTAAAGCACAGCGACCACAATGTGAAGAGTGCCGATTACTAGAAGTGTGTCGTGAAGGAAAGAAGCGAATGAAGGGGAAATAAAGGATGGAGCGAGTTATAGAAATACCGAAAGAATTTCGGTGCTTACCATTTTTTACAGAAAGCGTAACTTCGATTACGTATCATACAGATCAGTCTTTTGAAGAAATAATACAAAATACTTACTTTATATTTGATATTGAAAGACAATATGAGCCGTGGAATGAAATTGAAAATAGTATTCCTGTACTGTTTAATGTATGGAAAAGTAAGCATGAAGACATTGCTACACTATTTCGAAACAGAAATAAGCAAGAAGTTGAAGGTCCAATGATTCTTTTTGCAGCGCATTTGTTATCAATTGTATATTGGTTAAATGAGCAACCTATCCATAGTTTGAACGAAATGGAAGATTACACGAGTATATTGGAAGTACAACCAGTTAATTTTGTAGAGCGATATTCGTTCATTATAAAAAAACCGAATAATTATCATTCTTATATTCAGTTAGCGCAGTTGTATATTGAAATAGAAAAGCTATATGTAAAGAAAATGATAACAAAAAAGAAGTCCTTTTCTCGTTAAGAGAAAGGACTTCTTTTTTTGTATTAAGACTCTGTTATAACAGCATTTCCGTCTGCGTGAGGTGTATCTCCTCCGGTATTTTGTTGTTGTTCTTGTTGCTTGTGTTGTTCTTCTTCAGCTTTTTTTCTAGCAGCCTCTTCTTCAGCTTTCTTTCTAGCAGCCTCTTCTTCAGCTTTCTTTCTAGCAGCTTCTTCATCGGCTTTCTTTCTAGCGGCTTCTTCTTCAGCAGCCTTTTTCTGAGCTTCTTCTTGTTGTTGTTGCTGTTGCTCTTGTTGTTTACGCTGCTCTTCAGCAGCTTTTTTCTGAGCTTCTTCTAGTTTTTGTTTATCTTCATTAGCTTTTTTCTGTACTTCCTCATCAGCTTTTTTCTGAGCTTCTTCGTCAGCCTTCTTCTTAGCCTCTTCTTCAGCTTTCTTAGGGTCTGGAGTTCCGCCAGGTGCAGTGAAGGATGCACCAACTGCAGGGCTTGTTCCAGTACCTTTTTTCGCTACTACAGAGAAGCTGTAAGTAACGCCTGGTTTAATACCACCAAGAGTAGCTGTCGTACCATTTATTGATAAACTACCACTTGAACCGTCAGTTGCTTTATAGCTTGCTGCATACGCATCAACTTCTGCTGGTCCAGACCAGTTTAGTGTAACGGTGCTAGCCCCATCGAAAGTAACATTAAGACCACTAGGTGCATCTACTTTAATTTGTTTAATTGCATCTTTTTTCGCACCTTTTACGTATAATTCTCCGTTTATTTCTTGTACAGAAGAAGGACGTTCAAAGCGAGATTTATCTGTAGCAAATTTGCTCATCATTACTTGGAACATTTGTTGTGCAATTCTAGTAGAGCGATCACCAATGTAATTTTCTGGACCATCCTTTTCGTAACCAGTCCAAACAGCCATTGTATATTGTGGTGTATATCCAGCGAACCAGCTATCTCTGTTTGCATCAGCTGGAATACCATATTTTTTAAGAACGTCTTCATCAAAGTTTTGTGTCCCTGTTTTACCAGCTACGTCAAAACCAGAAACGTATGCTGTTGGACCTGTACCACCAGAACTAGGTTTTACTACGTCACGAAGAACGTCAGTAACCATGTAAGCTGTGTAGTCTTGCATTGCACGTTGTTCTTTCGGTTTAAAACTTTTCTTTTTACCGTCTGGGAAGATGACTTCTTTTACGAAGTGCGGTTTATTATAGTTACCATCATTACCAAAGGTTGCATATGCACCTGCTAATTCTAATGGAGAACTATCGTTACTACCAATTGCTGTTGATTCATATGTTTTGCCGTCTTTAAATGTCATACCTAAGCCTTCAGCAAACGCTTGTGACTTAGGAAGACCAACCGCTTGAGCTGTCTTTAAAGCTGGGATGTTTAATGATTTTTTCAAAGCTTCACGTAGTGAAACGTCACCTTTGTAACTTTTTGTTGCATTTCGTATTTTCTTACCATTGGAATACGTATACTCTGAGTCGTTTAATTGATGGTATGTAGACCATTGTAAATTCTCAAATGCTGGACCGTAGTCGAAAATTGGTTTCATCGTTGAACCGACTTGGCGTTTTAAATCAGTTGCCATATTATGACCTTTGAAAGTAGACTTACTTTCTTTACGCCCAGCTCCAATTGCTCGAACTTCGCCAGATTGTGTATCCATAAATACGAATGATCCTTGGAATTGATCGTTCGGATACTTAATAAGGTTGCCATCCATAATTTTATCAGCATAATCTTGCGCATCTTGATCAAGTGTTGTATGAATTGTTAAACCATCTGAACCGATATTTACATCGGGATATTCTTTTTCAACTTCTTTTACAACAGCATCTAAAAATGCTTGATACTTCATCTCTGTTACTTCTGAAGATGGTTGAAGACCCTCAGTTACAGGGATTTTCGTTGCGTTATCCATTTCAGCTTTTGTTATATAACCATGTCGATTCATTAATGACAATACGACATTACGACGATTTGTTGCTCGTTCAACATTTTCCTTTTTGGTTGGATCATAAATGTTTGGACCTTGGGGTAAACCAGCGAGCATAGCAGCTTCATGTAACTGTAAGTCTTTTAAATCTTTGTTATAATATTTTTGGGCTGCTGTTGCAATACCGTACGAACGGTTACCTAAGTTAATCTTATTTAAGTACATTTCTAAGATCTCATGTTTAGAGTATTGTTGCTCTAATTTGTAAGATAGGTACCATTCTTGTACTTTTCTCTTCGCAGTTTTGTCCATCGTTAGAAAATAGTTTTTGACTACTTGTTGTGTAATCGTACTACCACCTTGAGATCCGAACCCTCCAGTGACATTTTCCATAACTGCTTTTGTAGTTCGTTTAAAATCAATTCCATTATGATCATAGAAACGTGAATCCTCAGTTGCAAGGAATGCACTTTCAACTACCTTTGGAATTTGATCATACGTAACGTGGGTTCGTTTTTCAGCACCGTATTCATAGAAAAAGTTCCCATTCTTATCAAGAAACTTTGTTGATAAAGGATTGACAAGTTTTGATTTGTCTAATTTTGGAGCGTCCTTCACCATAACAAAGAAAGCGGAAACGCTAGCTATAAGACCAACGATACCAAGAAGTAGACAACCTATAAGGAATTTTTTAAAAAAGGAGCCTTTTTTCTTTGGTTTTTTTTCTTTATTTGTTTCTTGCTTTTGATTTTGATTTTTTACATGATTTCGTTCTGTACGAGAACGATAATTATCTGACATTATACTTTCTCCTACCTTTCATTCTCTCCCCAAAAGTCGAAAAAAGAGCCTTAGTGATGACTCTATCACGAAAAATAAACCGTGTCTAGTACACGGATATAATCAATCCGAGGGTGATAACCGCATGATAATAAAGATCCATGCTCTTCTATTTCTTCTTTCGTAATCGATTTCCGTCCACCAGTATTTTGACGATTCCAAAATGCAATAATATGTTTTGCATCTAGTAAATAAAGTTCATCAAAAAGTGTAAATTTAATAATAACAAATGCAATTCCATCATGAACGATTACTTGCTTCATATGTTCAATTTGATGAAGGTGGAAGTTTTGAAGTGGAAAGCTGGTTTTATTTTTTGTTTCTTTCGCTTCAAAATCGATGTATTTCCCTTTGTATACACCGTTGTAATCTGTTGTAGAAGGTTGTTTAAAATACGCTTCTTTTACCACTGCAGTACTTCGAGCGGGGTAATCTACTTTTACAATTTGAAGAGGTGTAGGTTTTTTATGTACACATGCAATATTATGGGTTAAGTAATATTCATTTGTTTCATTCAATTCCTCTTCAAGGGACATACCTCTATTACTATAAGTATGTTTTTTAATTGGTGTTTTATGAGGTTGTGAAGCTTGATTGTACCGTTTTCCGTTTGGGTAACGAATGGTCATAGTGTGTCCACTCCCAACTTGCTAAGAATTACTTACAAAGGTGATTATAACAAAAAATGAAAAAAGATGTGACCTTTTTGAAGAAAGGTATGATGACTTATTTATGTTTACATGGAATGATTATGAGAAAATTAAACAATATCGTAAAAGTATGGTTTGTACAGACGAAGAAAAAACAATCGTTTATAACATTAAGAGGAAAATAGAAATGGCTAATATGGACAACATTTCTCGAACACAGTCTTATCAAGAATATTATGTAAGGAACAGTGAAATTAGGTGGGCCTTTTTAGCAAGTATGGTCTCGAGAAATGCGGGATGGAATATGACTGATTTAAAAGGGAGATATTATGCTACTGTTTTACCTCAAACAGTAAAAAAACATTTGTTTCTGACTTATGAAGAAGCGAATTGGATTATTTTTTTAGATGCATTTCCTCAGCTATTGTTATACGAAGAAAGTAAGAGGAGGCAGGTACCACTATTCTATTTGTTACAATATTTTAACGTATCAATTTTTATGGAAAAAGAATGGATTTATTTTTGGGAAAAAAAAGATATAAATAGGCTCATGACAGCGCTTATTATAAATGAACAAAATAAAATTCAAAAACCAGTTATTGAGAATGCATATTTTAAAAAACATGTATTCCATACTGCACTTTTTAAATTGCAAGAAATGCTTCATATTAGTGCTGTTATTTTTCCGACTGTTGAAGGGAGGATGTATGGTTTTTCAGTTTATCAATTTGAAACGTTACAAAAGCGTATAGAACTAGGGCAGAAATTAGCGGAGTTACTGTTTCATCCGAATTATAAAAGTTTATTCCATAGGTTTGCATTGCAAACTATACACACAGGATCAAGAGCAGATTATGAATATTATGTAAGAGAAGCTAGAAAATCTTGTACGCCAGCCCTTAGAGAGGTTTATCCTGTCGTTGCACATAAGGAAATAAGTATGAGAGATTGGTTTTGTAGAGATATAGAAATAAATGAGTTGTTTCTACTGGAAGAGTATAAGGGTGAAGTTGATATAACAGAATGGTATAAAAGAAAGAGGGAGCAAATCTATGTTGCTTCTATCGTAAATCGTTTTGTTAAAAGGATGGATGAGTTCGTGATATAATAAAAAAGAAGTCCCGTCTTCATAAATGAAGACGGGACTTCTTAATGTGAAGTAATCCTGCCGTGTATGCTAACAATTTAATCTCAAAACGTAATGAATATAGGAGATTAAGGATGCTTCAGAAATTAGCTTTTTGTAAAAGCGCTAAAGTCTCACTTTATCCCGCTACTTGCCGGGCAGTAAGACCCACGTCTCAAAATTCAGTGAAAGCAAAGAATTTAGGTGTGGATCAACTGCCCGTAAAAGCCCGATTGAGAAGGCTAATAATCAGTGGGGATGAACAAAACCCCCGCTGATTAAAGTTTCACTTTATGTAGCAGGGAAGTTTGGACCATCTAACTTAGGGTTGCCAGTCTCGGGTTTATTTTGTTTGTTTTGTTTTTTCTTTTTTTCGTTTTTGTTCTTTGTCATTTTCATACACCTCCTTTTTGTATTGTTACCATTTCTATAAATGACATACAAAATGATTTCTTTGACGAATAACAACTAGTTTTGTCATGTGAGCAGGAGTGAGGAGTCATTCGGCGAAATTACATGACAAAGGAAAAGCAAAGAAGGGGGCGTTTTGTATATGGCGATGGTTCAGAAGGAAGATGTAATGAAAACAATGGATCAAATGTTAAGTTCTCTCGATTTGCTGGAAATGAATATAGGGATTAGAATGAATCATGCATTGAAGGATACGGGTGAAAAAATATGCAATAAGATAGAAATAACAGAAATGCATATTGAGCATATGGAAAATAAATTAGTGCATCACGAAGAAAAAGGGAATTGGGTGAAGGCATTTCAAAACGTCGTAGTGAGTGCATAATAAGGTGGGAATAAAATGAAGTATGAAGCATTGATACAATCTTCAGAAAAACTCATGCAGTATAATAATGAAGCGAATGTGAAAAAAAGAGAAATGATTGAGTACGATTTTTATAAGGATATGAAACCATTTGTAGATATGGTAGATGAGGAATTAAAAGTGTGGAAAGAATTAGCTTATAAATGGATTAAGGAAGAAAAACCGAAGTATATACATGTACAGCAAATTGATCAAGTGTACGATAATTTACAGACAAATGTGTTGCAATGTTTTGTAAATAAAGGTAAAGGTAAGCGATTCTTTGAAACACATCAAGCCATTTCGTATACTTTGCAAAATATAATTGAGCAATGTAAGTAACAAGAGGGGAAACCCTCTTGTTTTTTTTTATGCTTCTGTCATTGTTGTAGGTTTTGTTGCACCGTTTATTTCTAATTCTTTTATTAATGTTCGGTAATCTGAAATGCATATTTTCCCTTCGAGATACCAATGTCTCGCAAAGTCTAACAATTCATTTACATTCTCTGTGTAATACCCCTTTTTTTGAGAAAACGCTTGTTTTAAATCCCCTAATACCATGTTGATTCCTCCCCCATGAGAATCTTCTTCTTCACTATCATAGCATGGAAGGGTTTTCTTTTTTAATTTTTTAAAAATTTAAACTTCCGACAAAAATAGACAGATACTCCGTCACACAAATTATTTTACAAGTACATATTATATATGTAGAAACTTATGTGAAGGAGGAGAGAATGCATGTTTCAACAATCTAACGTATATCAGCAATCTTATCCATATGCACAGCAAAATATGTACCAATATAATACGGATACATATTTACGGTATAATATGTATCCTTTCGAGCCTAATTATGGAAATCAAAATTATTACCAGCCATTTGAAGTATCGTTTATGAATCAACCACAACAACAGCAGCAACCACATACGAATCAACAGCAGCAGCCTTATATGGAGCAACAGCAACAACCCTATACGAATCAACAACAGCAGCCTTATATGGATCAACAACAGCAACCTTATATGAATTCACAATACTATATGCCACCACCATCTCCCTATGGAAATCAACAAGCGATGTTTTATCCACCAAAACAACCGTACCCGACGCAGAATAAACAAAAACAACAACAGCAACCGAGTCAATTTTCTAGTTTTGTTTCCCAATTTAAAAACTCAGATGGTAACTATGATGTAAATAAAATGATGAATACAGCTGGACAAATGATGAATGCGATGAACCAAGTGACAGGTATTGTAAAGCAAGTTGGAGGTTTTTTTGGTAAGTAATTTTGGGGGTTGTCTATAAAAAGCATTACGTATAAAGCAGAAGGCTAGACAAATTTCCTTGTAATAAATGGGTATATATAACAAACGGCTTTCTCTCTTTTCTCATATTGTAAAGTGTAGTCAGATTTTTTTAACGAGAGAGGAGAGAAAAAACTATGCATCATTGTCATCCTTGTTTTGGAGGGCATAAGCCTGTAGGACCTATTTGTACAACTGCTCCTGTCATTCATCCGACGAAACAATGCGTAACACACTCTTTTTCAACAACGGTGGTGCCACACATTTTCCCAACGCATACAACACATGTACACCATCAACAAATTAAAAACCAAAACTTCTTCCCACAAACAAACTCGAATGTAAATGTGGTAGACCCAGTTGATCCAGGATTCGGCGGCGGATGTGGACCATGTGGTCATGGACATCATGGACATTTTGGACATCATGGACATCATGGACATTTTGGACATCAAATATCTCCATTTGGTCCAGGACCAAATGTATCACCATTCTTACCGAATAATGTATCACCAGTAGGTCCGAATATTGGACCAAACGTTGGTGGAATATTTAAAAAGTAAATGATATGTTAGAACTAGCGAAATGCTAGTTCTTTTTTTGTAATTGGAGTGTTGATATGAAAGTTATTGCTGTAACGGGATATAAGCCATTTGAACTTGGTATATTTAAAAATGATCATCCAGGGGTGGAATGTATAAAAAAAGCATTGCATCGAAAATTAACTACTTTTGTAGAAGAAGGTTTGGAATGGGTGATAATAAGTGGGCAGTTAGGAGTCGAATTATGGGCTGCTGAAGTTGTTTTTGAAATTCAAGTAGAATATCCAGATCTAAAATTAGCGGTATTTACTCCGTTTTTAGAACAAGAAGAAAGCTGGAAGGAAGATAACCGTGAATATTACGAATGTATTCTCTCTCAAGCAGACCATATTGATAGTATTACGAAACGGAAGTACGAAAGCCCGGAACAATTTAAATTAAAAAATCAATTTTTTATTGAAAAAAGTGATGCACTTTTAGCTGTATATGATGAAGAAAAACCAGGGAGTCCCAAATATATTGTAGAAGCAGCAAAGAAAAAAGGAGAAATAGAAAATTATCACAGTTATTTTATTCTTTTTTCTGATTTACAAGATATAATAGAAGAGGAACAGTGGAATAATGCTGAGTAATATGTAATATAGTACTCGTATATATGATTGACAAAAGGCATTGTTTCTGAAAAAATTTAGGTAATGAAAGTTTTGGCAAAAATTTGAGGTGAAGAAAATGATTTCGGATAAAATTAAATTAACGGCGAAAGATATTTTAGAAAAAGAATTTAAAACAGGCATGAGAGGCTATCAACAAGAAGAAGTAGACAAGTTTCTTGATATGATCATTAAAGACTATGAAGCTTTCCACAAGGAGTTTGATCAATTAAAGCAACAAAATGCTCGTTTAAAGCGTGAATTAGAGGAACAAAAATTAGTAGCAACGCAAGTGCCACAACAACCAGTTGTACAAACACCAGTTGCACAACCTGTATATAACAACACGAATACGGACATTTTAAAACGTCTATCTAATTTAGAAAAAGCTGTATTTGGAAGTAAGTTATACGAATAATTTCTAGTGGTAAAAAGGTTAAAGCATTTTACATAGAAAAAAACATTGCAAAATCTTTTTGTTTCCACTATACTAATGGATGTCATAACGTTTGGGTAATCGCTGCAACGCCAACGTTGTAGAGGAAAGTCCATGCTCGCACGGCCTGAGATGGCTGTAGTGTTCGTGCCTAGCCAATTCATAAGCTAGGGTATTCTGGCTGTAAGGCTGGTTTAACGGCAGGGAAAAAACCTAAGTCTTTTCGGATATGGTTTGACTACCTTTAAAGTGCCACAGTGACGAAGTCCTTGAAGAAATGATAGGAGTGGAACGAGGTAAACCCCACGAGCGAGAAACCCAAATAATGGTAGGGGAATCTTTTCCAAGGAAATGAACGATGGGAAAGGACAGGTTGTATAACCTGTAGATAGATGATTGCCACCGGAGTACGAGGCGTGGGCCGTTTGCAGTACAAAGGAACAGAACATGGCTTACAGAACGTTATGAACCAACTATGAAATAACTCAGCTCTCCTTTGTTAGAGGAGGGCTTTTTATTTGTATGAAGTTATAAATTATGAGTTAAAATGGTTAATGAGAAAATTCTTCGTAAAATGTAATGATTAATAGGACAAATTGCTATTAATTATTGTTTAACTATACATAAGAGGTGAATGCAAATGGGAAAAGTTACTTTAATTGCAACAGCGGCAATGGGTATTGAAGCGTTAGTTGCCCGAGAAGTTCGTGATCTTGGTTATGAATGCCAAGTGGAAAACAGCAAAGTAACATTTGAAGCAGATGAAAAGGCGATTTGTCGCACGAACTTATGGTTACGTACTGCGGACCGTGTGAAAATTAAAGTTGGCGAATTCAAAGCGACAACATTTGATGAGCTGTTTGAAAAGACGAAAGCATTAAACTGGGGAGATTATATTCCAGAGAATGGGGAATTCCCTGTAATTGGTAAATCGTTAAAATCTGAGTTGTTCAGTGTTTCAGATTGCCAACGTATCGTTAAAAAAGCTGTCGTTGAAAAATTAAAAACAACATATAAACGTACAACTTGGTTTGAAGAAGATGGTCCGTTATTCCGTATTGAGATCGCAATGCTCAAGGATATTGCAACATTAACAATTGATGCAAGTGGTGTTGGACTTCATAAACGTGGATACCGTATGGATCAAGGGGAAGCCCCATTAAAAGAAACATTGGCTGCGTCTTTAATTAAGTTAACAAACTGGAAGCCGGATCGTCCTTTCGTGGATCCTTTCTGTGGATCAGGTACAATTCCGATTGAAGCAGCATTAATTGGACAAAATATTGCACCAGGATTTAACCGTGGCTTCGCATCAGATGAGTGGGGCTGGGTTGGTAAACAAAACTGGCGTGAAGCTCGTCAAGAAGCTGAAGATTTAGCGAATTATAATCAACCACTACAAATCATTGGATCAGATATTGATCATCGTATGATCCGAGTTGCTCAAGATAATGCAGAAGAAGTGGGCTTAAGTGATTTAATTACATTTAAACAAATGCAAGTAAAAGATTTCACGACAAAAGAGGATTATGGCTATGTTGTAACGAATCCTCCATACGGAGAACGTTTAAGTGAAAAAGCACTCGTTGAACAATTGTACAAAGAAATGGGACAAGTATTCCGCCCATTAGATACATGGTCAGCGTATGTATTAACAAGCTACGAAGCATTTGAAAAGTGTTATGGAAAAGATGCATCGAAGAAACGTAAACTGTTTAATGGATTTATCCGTACAGATTACTACCAATACTTCGGAAAACGTCCACCGCGTAATTCATAGTATAAAACTCCTCCAGCGCGCATATACTGGCTATTATGTAATGCGTAAAGGAGGACGTGATATGGATAGTTTCCAATTATCTATGATTCAAAAAGCTATTCATCGTACGTATGATGAGATCGGGAAAGAAGTGGATAGCAAAGGTGCGATTGTAGAGGAAATACAAAAAGCACAAGAAGAATATTTGTCAGCTCTTTCACACGAAACAGCGATTGATAAACGGTATTTAAAGTCATTAATATAGAAAAAAATTTTCCTTTTTCGAAAGGAAAATTTTTTTTCGTGTATTTCTATGTATGGCAACAGGGGAAAGTGGCTGCACACATATGAGTAGCAGTTGCTATATCTTTTTATAGAAAAACTTTTTGGTTGGAGGCTAAGGATGTTTACTGAGAAGAGATTACCATTTGAAGTAGGAAAACAAGATAATTTTTATGATAAGTTGAATGAATGGATTGGAGATGTGTTTTACGATATCCTTCCGGAAAAAGGCTTTGAAGAGCGTGATGAACAAATTTTTATGGCGTTTCAATTAGAGCGTGCTTTCCAAGAAAAGAAAGTAATGTTCGCAGAAGCGGGTGTAGGAACAGGGAAAACAATTGTATATCTTCTATATGCAATTTGCTATGCGCGTTATACTGGAAAACCAGCTATTATCGCTTGTGCTGATGAAACGTTAATTGAGCAGCTTGTGAAAGAAGAAGGAGACATTGCTAAGTTATCTGAAGCATTAGGACTATCTGTTGATGTTAGACTTGCGAAATCAATGGATAATTATTTATGTTTACGTAAACTTGAAGATGTTATGAGTGGACGAGCTCCAGAAGTAATTGAAGATGTATACTACGAATTACCACAGTTTGTATTCGATCATGGTACGATGCAAAACTTTACTCACTACGGCGACAGAAAAGAATTTCCACTTTTAAATGATGAGGAATGGTCAAAAGTAAATTGGGATTACTTCCAAGATTGCTTCACTTGTGATTCTCGTCATCGTTGTGGTCAAACTCTTTCTCGTGAACATTATCGTAAAGCGGCAGATTTAATTATTTGTTCTCAAGATTTCTATATGGATCATATTTGGACGTACGATGCTCGTAAGCGTGAAGGGCAAATTCCGTTATTACCTGAAAGTAGCTGCGTTGTATTCGATGAAGGACATCTTGTAGAATATGCAGCTCAAAAAGCTTTAACATATCGTTTAAAGCAAACGATGATGGAGCAACTTTTAACAAGATTGTTGCAAAACGATATTCGTGAAGAGTTTGCACATTTAGTAGAAGAAACAATTTGGCAAACAGAGAGATTCTTTGATGTGTTACAAGAAAATAAAAAGGAAATCGCCGGTTCTGATCGTTTAGGAATTACTGTGACAGAAAAAGTAACAGCTGAAGCGAATAGACTTTATGCGAAAATTGGTGAAGTCGGTGATGCATTAGTATTTGAAAGTGAAATGCATACAGTAAACACGTATGATTTAAATATCGTTGATGAACATTTAGATGTATTAGAACATTCACTTCGTCTGTTCATGCACGAGAAAAATGTAATTACATGGGGTGAAGAAGGTGATGGAGCCTTCACGTTAGTGATTATGCCACGTGCAGTTGAAGAAGTATTACAAGAGAAAGTATTCTCGAAGAAAATCCCGTATATTTTCTCTTCTGCTACATTATCTAACAACGATTCATTCGCATTTACAGCAAATAGCCTAGGGGTAAAAGATTACTTATCATTCTCAGTTGCCTCACCGTTTGATTATGAGGAGCAAATGGCAGTAAACTTACTATCGCATACGAAAGAGAACGAATGGGAAAGAAAGTGTCAATATACACTTGAAAATATACAGAAAACAAATGGACGTACACTTGTATTATTCCGTACAACACAAGAACTTGCAGCGTTTAAAGAATATGTAAGTAAAGAACAAATGTCCGTTCCGTTCCTATATGAAGGGGATCAAGAAATTAGTCAGCTCGTTTCTCGTTTCCAAAATGAAGAAGAGACTGTACTTTGTGCTGTTCATTTATGGGAAGGTTTAGATATTCCTGGTTCATCATTATCGCATGTTATTATTTGGTCATTACCATTCCCTCCAAACGATCCTGTGTTTGAAGCGAAGCGTAAACATGTAAATAATCCATTCTGGGATGTAGATGTACCGTATATGATTTTACGTCTTCGTCAAGGGATTGGACGTTTAATTCGTACGAGCGACGATAAAGGGGCTATATCAATCTTCTTATCTGATACAGAAGATGAGAAAGTGATAGAAGCGGTGAAAAACGTACTACCAGTAGAAGGTAAAGAATTATAAGGAGAAAGCTTGGCGCTTGCCAAGCTTTTTTTCTATTATAAAAGGAATTTAGGTTTCCATGTCGAATTAAGTTTGAGGTAGAAAAGGGAGGTTTTATACGATGACAGTAGCTACATATGAAGTAGAAAAACAATTTTTAACATATGTGAAGAAGATACAAAATTACGGTGAAGCATTAAGCTTAATGTTTTGGGACTTAAGAACAGGTGCGCCTAAAAAAGGTGTAGACCAGCGTTCAGAAGTAATTGGTATGCTTTCATCAGAAGTGTTTGTCATGTCGACTTCAGATGAGATGGGAAATTATTTAACAGAGCTTGAAGCTTTAATAAGTGAAGATAAACTTTCTGAAACGACGAAGAAAATGGTTGAAGAGTGTCGTAAAGAATATGATAGAAATAAGAAAATTCCACAAGCGGAATACGAGGCGTATGTGAAATTAGAAGCGAAAGCGGAAAGTGTGTGGGAAGAAGCTCGGGAAAAATCTGATTTCGAAATGTTCCGTCCGTATTTAGAACAAATAGTTGAATTTAAAAAGAAATTCATTACATATTGGGGCTACGAAACATATAAATATAATACATTGTTAGATATGTATGAGCCAGGTATTACAGTAGAAGTGTTAGATCACGTATTTGGTCAACTTCGTGAGCGTATCGTTCCGCTCGTAAAAGAAATATCGGAGTCACAAAAGAGATTAAAGACAAGTGCTTTATCAGAACATTTTTCAAAAGAAAAACAAAAGAACTTTACATTAGAGTTATTAAAGCAATTGAATTATGACTTTAAAGCAGGTCGTCTTGATGAAACGGTACATCCATTTGAGATTACATTAAATAGAGGGGACGTTCGTATTACAACACGTTATGATGAAAAAGATTTCCGTATGGCAGTGTTTGGAACAATTCATGAATGTGGCCATGCTGTATATGAACAAAATATTGCAGAGAAATTCGAAGGTACACCGCTATGTAGTGGAACTTCTATGGGTATTCATGAGTCACAATCATTATTCTTTGAGAACTTTATCGGTCGTAATAAATCATTCTGGAAGAAAAATTATGATTTATTAAAAGAGTATAGCGATGGTCAATTCAATGATATATCAGTAGATGAGTTTTATGATGCGATTAACGAATCGAAGCCATCGTTCATTCGTATAGAAGCAGATGAGCTTACATATCCGCTTCACGTCATGGTTCGTTATGAACTTGAGAAAGAATTATTTGATGGTACATTACAAGTGAAGGATTTGCCAGTGGCTTGGAATGATAAGATGGAAGCATATTTAGGAATTCGTCCGGAAAGCGATGCACAAGGTGTATTGCAAGATGTTCACTGGGCTGGTGGTTCATTTGGATACTTCCCATCTTATGCGCTTGGTTATATGTATGCAGCGCAATTTAAGCAAAGAATGTTAAAAGACATTCCGAACTTTGATGCATTATTAGAAGAAGGAAACGTAACACCAATTCGTGAATGGTTAACAGAAAATATTCACCAATACGGTAAAACGAAAAAGCCACTTGAAATTTTAGAAGATGTGACAGGTGAAGGATTAAATGCAAACTACTTAGCAGATTATTTAGAAGCGAAGTATAAAGAAATCTATGAGTTATAAAAAAGAGCTGCTTAATTGCAGCTCTTTTTTTCAAGGGGGATAGAAGAATGGCTTATACATATACAGTAATGACGCAAGAAGAAGCAGAAGAAATTGCATATAACTGGCATTATGAAGGGAGGTATTCCTTTTACGATATAGGTGCAGATGAAGAAGATTTAGCTGAGTTTTTACATGATGAGAGTAGAGGAAATCATACATTTTCTGTGAAGGAAAATGGCACTCTCATTGGTTTTTTTACTGTTTGTAAAATAAATGATGGAACGGTTGATATAGGTCTTGGAATGAGACCTGATATAACTGGAAATGGATTTGGTTTACAGTTCGTAAACGCTGGACTAGCTTTTAGTAAAGAAAAATATGGTTGCAATTATATAACACTATCAGTAGCGACATGTAATGAGAGAGCGATTAAAGTGTATACAAGAGCAGGATTTGAAGCTGTTGGAACGTTTATACAGAAAACAAATGGTAGTTGTTTTGAGTTTTTGAAAATGAATTATATATGTAAAAATGATTAAGAAACAGAGGGGATCTTCTGTTTCTTTATTTTGATTTAGAAGTATAGGATAGATATTTTTGTACTTGTTGTAATTGAGAGTTTTGAAATTTTGACAGAGGATGTGTATGATTGAACTTTAGTAGCAAATAGCAGGTTTAGCAAGGAGAGGTAGAATGATTACAATTAAAACGAAAAATGAAATAGATTTGATGCATGAATCTGGGAAATTACTTGCTTCATGTCATAGGGAAATTGCCAAAATGATGAAACCAGGTATTACGACAAAAGAAATTGATACGTTTGTTGAAGCATATTTAGAAAAGCATGGTGCAACATCTCAGCAGAAAGGTTACAACGGGTATCCATATGCGATATGTGCATCTGTAAATGCTGAAATGTGCCATGGGTTTCCCGCCGATGTTCCTTTAACTGAGGGGGATATTGTAACAATTGACATGGTAGTAAACTTAAATGGTGGTCTTTCAGATTCTGCTTGGACGTATAGAATTGGAAATGTTTCTGATGAAGCAGAAAAGTTATTGTTAGTAGCTGAGAATGCTTTATATAAAGGGATTGATCAGGCGGTAATCGGTAATCATGTAGGAGACATTGGCTATGCAATTGAAAGTTATGTAGCTACTGAAGGTTTTTCGGTTGCAAGAGACTTTACGGGGCACGGGATTGATAAAGAGATTCATGAAGAACCAGCAATTTTTCATTTTGGGAAACAAGGACAAGGGCCTGAACTACAAGAAGGAATGGTAATTACAATTGAGCCTATTGTCAATGTAGGTATGCGATATTCGAAAGTAGATTTAAATGGATGGGCTGCAAGAACGATGGACGGGAAATTATCAGCGCAATATGAGCATACAATTGCGATTACAAAAGATGGGCCGATTATTTTAACGACACTTTGAAATAATATGTAAGAGTTTACAAAACTCGAACAAAAATGATGTTTTTATAAAATTTGTACGTGTTTTATTAAGAAATGCTTTTCAAAGTATAAAAAGTGCGTTATAATCCTTCTATAAAATAAATAGTTAGCTACACTCATATAATCGCGGGGATATGGCCTGCAAGTTTCTACCGAAGTACCGTAAATACTTTGACTATGAGTGAGGACGAATATATTTGCTTGTTTAGCATTCTTTTTTGCGAAACTCCAAAAGCGCGTCTCTCACTTGTAACGAGTGGTGGCGGCTTTTGGAGTTTTTTATTGCATAAGAGGGGGAACAAACATGAAAGTATTACAAGAAAAGATTTTGAACGAAGGAAAGGTTTTATCTGGTGACGTATTAAAGGTAGATGCATTTTTAAATCATCAAATTGACCCAGTACTTATGCAAGAGATTGGAAAAGAATTTGCTAAACGTTTTAAAGAAGAGAACATTACAAAAATCGTGACGATTGAATCTTCAGGCATTGCACCAGCAGTTATGGCTGCATTAGAGCTTGGTGTAAAAGTAATCTTTGCAAGAAAACGTAAATCGTTAACGTTACAAGATAATATGTACGTTGCAAACGTATATTCATTTACGAAACAAGAAACGAATGAAATTTCATTATCTCGAAATCATATCGATGAAAATGATCGTGTTTTAATTATCGATGACTTTTTAGCAAATGGTCAGGCTGCTTTAGGTTTAATGAGTTTAGTAGAGCAAGCAGGAGCAAGTATTGCAGGAATTGGTATTGTTATTGAAAAAGCATTTCAAGATGGAGGAAAGAAGCTTCGTGAACAAGGAGTTCGTGTTGAGTCACTAGCAGAAATTGCATCACTTGATAACGGCACAGTTACATTTGTACAGCAAGAAACTGCGGAGGTGAAATAAACGATGAAGCAACATCCATTTAAAATCGCATCGCTTGGTATGCAGCATATGCTGGCGATGTATGCTGGCGCAATTATCGTTCCGCTTATTGTGGGCGGCGGACTTGGTTTAAATCAAAAAGAGTTAACATATTTAGTCTCGATTGATTTATTAATGTGCGGCGTTGCGACGATTTTACAAGCATTATCAAATCGCTTTTTCGGTATTGGACTTCCCGTTGTACTTGGTTGCACATTTACAGCGGTTGGGCCGATGATTGCAATCGGGAAACAATACGGTGTGTCTTCTATTTATGGAGCGATTATTGCTGCCGGGTTATTCGTTGTTATTTTTGCGAAATTATTTGGAAAGCTTGTAAAACTGTTTCCACCTGTTGTAACAGGATCTGTCGTTACCGTAATTGGAGTTACACTTGTTCCAGCAGCAATTAATGATATGGCTGGAGGAGTAGGAAGTAAGGATTTTGGTAGTCTTGAAAATTTAGCGTTAGCATTTGGTGTATTACTATTTATCATCATTATGTATCGTTTCTTTGACGGATTTATTCGTTCAATCTCTATTTTACTTGGTCTATTGTTCGGTACAATTGTCGCAGCATTTATGGGGAAAGTAAGTTTGCAAGCGGTTGGAGAAGCGGATTGGTTCCACGGTATTCAGCCGTTCTACTTCGGTACACCAACATTTGAATTAACGCCAATTATTACGATGATTTTAGTTGCTTGCGTAGGGATTGTAGAAGCAACAGGTGTATATTTCGCATTATCTGATATTTGCAATAAAAAGATCGGTGAAAAAGAATTAACAAAAGGCTATCGAGCAGAAGGATTAGCGATGGTGTTAGGTGGTATTTTTAACGCGTTCCCATATACAACATACTCTCAAAACGTAGGACTTGTTCAATTAACTGGAGTAAGAAATCGCGTTATTATTTATACTTGTGGTGGTATGTTAATCGTTCTTGGGTTCATTCCAAAAATCGCAGCTATTACAACTATTATCCCGAAATCAGTACTTGGCGGTGCAATGTTAGCGATGTTTGGTATGGTAATGGCATATGGTATTAAAATGTTAAGTAGCGTTGATTTTGGTAAACAAGAAAACTTATTAATCGTTGCATGTTCTGTTGGAATTGGGCTTGGGGTTACAGTTGTTCCGACATTATTCTCACAACTTCCTGAAAACATTCGTATTTTAACAGATAACGGAATTGTACTTGGAAGTGCGTCAGCAGTACTTTTAAATATCGTATTTAATATGGTGCCGCAGCGTAAAGTGAAAGTAAAAGAAGAGCCAGTGTCTATGCAAAGTGCAGTAAGAGAAGCGTAAAAAAGCAAGGTCTCATTATGAGACCTTGCTTTTCTTTTTAAGTGGCATCATTTTCCCATACGTACCAAGACGCCAAATGTACTCAAGTGGCCCGTATTGATAACGTGACAGCCACCAGCGGCTAATAAAGATTTGTAACGTATAGAAACTAATGCAAAATAGAGGACCTACCCATAATGGAGCAAGATAATCATTTTTGAACAATAGTCCGAATACAAGTAATGTAACAATTGTATGTGAAATGTAGTTTGTTAACGCCATTCGACCAACATACTGGAACGGACGTAATAATGTTTGCCATCTTTCTTTTTGTAATAAACGCATTAACGTGACAATGTAGAAGATGAACAATGTCTTTCCGCTTATCATCGTAATACCCATAAGTGAAAATGGTGTGTATGGTTGATTGTTCATAAAGAAGTAAACCATAATAAACCACATCGGTAATGTTAAAATGAACATAATGATTTGCCATTTTTTAAGTTTTAGATCTAATTCTTTAGCACGGCGGAAAATGTCTTTTTTACCGGCATATAATCCTAGTAAAAACAATCCTAGTGTTTCAGGAAGCATAATAAGACTGTTACTTATTGCTTCAGAATAGAAAGAATGGAATCTGTCTGTAATTTGTAAGCCCCAGTTTTCTAACGGCATAATGGCTATGGAAAAGCCTAGTTCATCTACCGGCACTAATAACATGAGAAGAGAACCTACTAATGTGAACAATTGCATGAAACTTAATAGTACAATTGACCATATTAAAATAGTACGTGGATTTCTCTTGTAAAATAAAAATAAGAAAAATCCGGTAATTGCATAAGTATGTAAAATGTCCCCGTCCCATAAAAGAACGTAGTGTAAGAAACCAAATAATAATAAAATAAGTAAGCGGCGAACAAACAAAGTTTTTGGACGATCGGTTTTCGCCTCAGCACGATTCATAAAAATATAAAAACCTAATCCGAATAAAAACGAAAAAATTGTATAAAATTTCGTTTGAATAAACATATCGTAAAATAGGCGAATATAGCTGTCTATCCCTTCGTAAATTCCTGTAATATCACGTGAGTCAACCCCGGCGATAATTGGCCAGTTAACAAGAAAAATACCTAGTACAGCTATTCCTCTAATAATATCTATGGAATGTATCCTCTCACCTTGTGAAATATTTTGTGTCATTATTTTCCTCCTTGTTAAGTAATTCCCTTTTATTATACAAAATGTAAAGAGGAGGGTATATAGGTAATTTCCAATTTTTAAAACTGTTAAGATATGTATTATGAGATATAATAAGAGTGCACAACAAGTTTTAACCTTCTTCAAAACAGGCAGTAAAGCTCCTTTCTATAAGGGGCTTTCTTTATGAAAAGTATTGATAATGATTCTCTTTAATGATAAAATGTATTTAAAAGTGATAATCATTATCAAAAAAGGTTGGTGCATGAGTATGGTATATGCATTAGTAGCAGGTACAGTCACTGTATATGCAGTTATTGCAAAGTATGTTTTAAATGGAGTAGGAACAGCAAAATGAGTGATATGACATAAAATCCCTTTCATTTGTAAAAAGAATGAAAGGGATTTTTTATTTTTAATGAGAATATGCTGAAAATTTAGTATGATAGTAAAGTGAAACTGTAATCGATGAGGGGATGTATCTCCTGATGATTATGAGCTCGCAAATAGCGGGAAAAAGTATATACATCTTGGATAAAGGGGAACAAGGGGATGACAAACATAGTACAGACAAACGGTATGAAAAAACTTGTTTGTTTTTATGAAGAGTGGCAAAAACACGGCGATGCAGAGAATAGTGTAAAGTTGTTTGAGGTGATTCAAAAATATAAACAAGAACAGCTTATGATAGCGTTCTGCGGTCACTTCTCTGCAGGGAAATCAACGATGATGAATCATCTATATAAAGCGCAGTTGTTACCAACAAGTCCAATTCCGACAAGCGCTAACGTTGTCAAAATTGAAAAAGGAATGGATCGTGTTGTTGTAACAGTTAAATCTGGAGAACAGTACGAATATGATGGTGCATATTCAGCTGAAGAATTAAAACAAATTTGTAAAGACGGTGATGAGGTAATTGGTGTTCATATTTATCGGAATGATGCGCCAATTCCTGAGGGTGTTATGTTAGTTGATACACCAGGGATTGATTCAACAGATGATGCCCATCAATTAGCAACAGAATCAACGCTGCATCTAGCAGACGTGATTTTTTATATGATGGATTATAATCACGTCCAATCGGAAGTGAATTTGCAATTTGTTAAAGAATTGAAACAACGTAATAAAACGGTTTATCTCGTTGTAAATCAAATAGATAAACATAAAGAAAATGAATTATCGTTTGAGGATTATAAAGATAGTGTAAAACAATCGTTCTCTAACTGGGATATTGAAGTAGATGGAGTGTATTATACTTCATTACGAATGATGAACCATACACATAATGAAATTGGGAGCTTAGAAACATTAATTACTTCTATTATGAAAGAAAAAGTGCAGTATGTAAGAGATGGAATGGAGCGAGAAACAGAATATTTAATGGGGGAACATTTTTCATTTATTCTTTCAGAAAATGAAAAAGCTCTTTTGAAATATGAGGAAGAGCTAGCATCGCCGCTTTCTATTTCAGAGATAGTTGAAAAGAAAGAAGAGCTAACGGAAACTAAACAACGCGAGGCTAGTAAAGAATCTCATGTGAGAAACGAATTTATAAAAGGCTTACAAGCTATATTAGATAACGCGTATTTAATGCCATTTGAAATGAGAGAATTGGCAAATGCGTATTTAGAAACGAAATTAACTAAATTTAAGGTCGGTTTGTTGTTTGCGAAAGGAAAGACGGAGCAAGAAAAACAGAGACGTTTAGATGCTTTTTATTCTGCTTTGCAAAAGACTGTTGAAACGCAACTTGATTTTCATGTGAAAGAATTTATTGTTGCCTTCTTAAAAGAAGAAGGATTGTTCACAGAGGAAATTGGGAAAGACATATATGCTTTAGAAATTGCTTTTGGACCAGAAATGTTAGCTGAAGTCATTAAACAAGGTGCAGGTTTCACAGGTGATTACTTACTTCTTTATACAGCGGATGTAGCGAATGAATTGAAGAAACGTTATTTTACAAAAGCGCAGCAAATTTTTGATAAAAGTGCAGTCATTTTAAAGCAAAAGGTGAAGGAAGCAGTTGCACGCATTGAAGAAGAGATTGAAAAATATACGATGTTGCAAACGGCAAAAGAAACGCAATTGCAATACAGTAACAATTTAGAGACATATGAAAGTTATTTGCAAAATGTTTGGCACGAGCGTGTTGCTACACCAGAAGGCTTGCAAATAGAGGAGATATTGCAAAGTAAAATACAAATTGTTAGTGAGAAATTCACACTACAAGAGCAGGAAAGCGTAAACGATAACGTAATGGCTTGTGAGGAAGAGATAAAAGGAACAGCAGCTTTAAATATTCAGCGTATATTAGAGAAAGTGAAGAAAGCTGAAACGATATTAGAGCCATTGCCAGCGCTGAAACATGTACAGCAAGAGGTAATAGAAAAAAGGCGTCGTGTGGAAACGAAACAATTTACAGTAGCGTTATTCGGAGCTTTTAGTGCTGGGAAATCATCATTTGCCAATGCATTGCTTGGTGGGAATGTACTTCCTGTATCACCAAATCCGACGACGGCAACGATTAATCAAATTTTGCCGGTTACAGAGGAAAAACCACACGGAACAGTAATGGTTCAATTCAAATCAAAGCAAGCTCTATTAGAAGATATGAAAGCTGTTTATAAGTTGTTTCATTATGAGATTACTACGTTAGATGAAGCGTTAGCACAAATTGATAAAGTTATGAAATATCCTTCACCAACTGGGAAGCAAAAAACAACATTTAGCTTTTTAAGAGCGGTACAAAAAGGGTATGATACGGTTTCTGCTCATTTAGGGGAGCAAGTACAAGTTACATTAGAAGAGTTTTCTGATTATGTAGCGAATGAAGAAAAATCATGTTTTGTTGAGTACATGGAGCTTTATTATGATTGTGCTTTAACAAGGCAAGGAGTAGCGCTTGTAGACACACCTGGAGCGGATTCTATTAACGCCCGCCATACGGACGTTGCGTTCCAGTATATTAAAAACGCAGATGCTATTTTATTTGTAACGTATTATAATCATGTGTTCTCTCGTGCTGACCGTGAATTCTTAATCCAGCTTGGTCGTGTAAAGGATACTTTTGCACTTGATAAAATGTTTTTCTTAATTAATGCGGCCGATTTAGCAGAGTCTGAAGAAGAACTTGAAATGGTAAAAGGTTATATCGCAGACCAGCTACTGCAATACGGTATTAGAAATCCGCGTTTATTTGCAATTTCAAGTTTATGTGCACTTGAAGAGAAGCAAGGAAAGAATATTGAAAAAGAGAAGTACGGTATTTTACAAAACTCTGGGATTGCTAAGTTCGAGGAATCATTTACATCCTTTATGATGAGAGATTTAATGCTCGTATCTGTTCATGCTTTATATGGTACATTGCAAGGAGCAGATCAGCTTTTAGTAAATATGATAAACGGTGCAAAGCAGGGGAATGAAGAGAAAGAGAAGCAAACGAAAAAATATGAAGCAGAGCGTGATCAGCTACTTCATATTATTTCATCATATAGTGTGCTTGCTGAAGAGCAGGCGATGCAAAATGAAGTGAAAGAATTGCTTTATTACGTGCAACAGCGTCTATTCCTACGCTATAACGATGTGTTTACTGAATTTATTAATCCAGCATCGCTGCGAACGGATGGGAATGTGAAAGTGCAGTTGCAACAGTGCGTTATGGAATTAGTAGCATTTATTCAGCATGATTTACTACAAGAAATGCGTGCGACATCATTACGCCTTGAGAAATGGATAGATGAAGCGATGAAGCGTGCAAAGAATGAAATTGTGGTGAACTGTAAAGTAGAAAATGAATCAATTTCTATGAGTGGAACAGTGGATTATGAATATAAAGATATTGCACATAAAGAACCGTTCCCTTCAGTTGAAATAAAAGATTTCAAAAAAGCACTGGCGCATTTTAAAAATGAAAAAAGCTTTTTTGAAAAAAATGATAAAGCTTTCATGCAAGAAGAGGCTAAAGTTGTATTAGAGCCTTTCGTATCAAACTATGTAGCTGATGAAAAAGATTTATTTGTTCATCATTATAAGCAAGAGTGGGATTTGAAATGGAACTTATTCCAAAAAGTGATGCAGCAAGATGTGATGAATTATTATGAAAGTGTATTATTTGCATTGGCTGAAACAATTGATGTATCACTATATGAACAAAGTAAAGAACAATTGCAAAAGCAGTTAGTAGAGATTGAAAAAGAAATTTATGTGATATAGTCGTTATGAGAAAAAGATTCGTTCAATTTTCTTTTGCAATACTGTATCTAAAGATTTGACAAACCCAGCAAATTCATCGGTAGAAATCATATGAGTAAGAACGAGGCGTCTGCCGTCTGGTGTTTCACCGCATAAGACGAATGAAGAAAATTCATATGTTTTGTTTTCTACTACTAATTTTGGGTAGGAATACGTGTCGCTTTTCTTCTTCTTTCCATCAATAGAGATGACGTTGCACTTTTTCTCATTGTTGTCCATGGTGAATCCCTCCTTTCTATTATTTATGGTAGACAAGGAGGGTTTAGAACAATAGAGAAAGGGGAGTTTTTTATGTGTGTAGTAATAGAGTATATTTCGAAAGAAGCTATACCGAAACCTTTATTATTACTTGCTGATCCAAGTGAGGGGCAAATTGATACATATGTACAAAGAGGGAAAACATATGTAGCTAAGCAAGAGGGGAGAGTTATCGGTGTATATGTTCTTTTGGAAACAAGGCCGAAGACGATGGAAATTATGAATATTGCGGTTGTAGAGCATTTGCAAGGAAAAGGGATTGGAAAGAAGCTATTAAGTCATGCCATAGAAACCGCTAAAGGATATGGTATGTCAAAACTTGAAGTTGGTACAGGCAATTCTAGTGTTTCACAACTTGCTTTATATCAAAAATGTGGATTTCGTATTTTTTCTATTGATTTTGATTACTTTTCGAAGCATTATGAAGAAGAGATTATTGAAAATGGGATTGTATGCCGTGATATGATTCGGCTTGCAATGGAATTGAATGAGAACGTATAACTTATTTAGGGGGAAGAGAAGATGGAAGTACATAAAGCAATTACAGCACATTCTCGTAAACAAAATGAAAGTGTAAAAGCATGTTTACAATTAGATGCGCAGCGTGAAGCAGCTATTGAAGCAGCCGTATCTCTTGCGTCAAATGGGAAAGAATTTTCGGTTGATGTCATTAATGTTGTAACAAAGCAAATTAATGATCTTGCAAAAAATGGTGTTACACTAGAGCGTAAATATGTTACAGAAGAAATGGTTATGGAGTATGTAAGTCGTTTGCAAGAGAAAGAAGGTCGTTAAAGATGATAGTTACAGTCGAATGGTTACGTGAGCATATAGAAGATGAGAATGTCCGTATAATCGATTGTCGTTTTGATTTAGCGAATCCTAATTGGGGTAGAGAAAAGTATGAGGAAGAACATATTCTTCATGCATTATATTTTGATTTGAATTTAGATTTATCAAGTCCTGTAACAGAACATGGTGGTCGCCATCCATTGCCGAATATTGAGGAGTTTGCAGACAAGCTTTCACAAGCTGGTATTGATGAACATACGACAGTAATTGCATATGACAGTCAAGCGGGTGCAAATGCTTCTCGTCTCTGGTGGTTATTAAACTATGTAGGACATGAGAAAGTATATATATTAGATGGTGGATTTCCAGCTTGGAAAGAGAATGGACTACCGATAACAACGGAAATTCCTGTTGCTATACGAAAAACATTCAAAGCAAATGTACAAGATCATATGCTTGTAACGATGGAAACGGTGAGAGAGAATATTCATGCAGGTGCAGATGTTACGTTAATTGATTCTAGAGAGCCAAAACGTTATGCTGGTGTAGAGGAACTAGTTGATCCAAAAGCAGGACATATTCCGACAGCAGTAAACTATTTTTGGAAGGATGGAATTGTACAATCAGGGCAATTTAAGAATGAAGCTGGACAACAAGAACGATTCCGAAATCTTTCGAAAGATAAGGAAACAATTGTATATTGTGGTTCTGGTGTTACAGCCTGTCCAAATATCCTTGCATTGAAATTAGCTGGATTCCAAAATGTTAAATTGTATGCAGGTAGCTGGAGTGATTGGATTTCTTATCCAGAAAATCAAATTGCAAAAGAAGAAGATTAATCACTTGCATGCAAAAATAATTTGTATTAAAATAAGGTCACAAGCAAGAAATTGCTCGAAAAACTTTGTATTTTACACATTGGAAACAATGTGATAATATAACGACAAGTAAATAATACATCCTGCGGTGTACGTAACTTATTTATGTCTAAAACCGATGTTAGTTATACGGAAGCTCAATATTTAGCGACCATCATCAAGCCTTCCTTGTGGAGGAAGATGTACGGTAACTGTGAGGGCATCCACCTGCGAGTAGCGGGTTTTTGGACATTTACGAGGAGCGGCACGTGCGGGGGTCTTATTTCAACTAACATTATATAAAATTCCTACGGTGTACGTAGCTTATGCATGTCTTAAACCAATAAGTTTAATATGGAAGTTCAATATTTAAATGTAGCTAACATGCCATCTTTTTAAGAAGGAAGTTACAAACATTTGTGAGAGCATCCACCTGTGAGAGCAGGTTTATGGACATCTAGAGAGAACGGCATATGTGGGGCTATATAAAAACCTTACGTTTTATACGTAAGGTTTTTTTGTTGCATACATATATCTATTTTATCTGGATTCACCTGTGAAGTTTCCATAATAAATATAGCACTTTCTATCTTCATCAATCTCTCTTGAATCTAAAGCGAACTCCATATGCATGCCGTCGCGCTGAATATATATAAGGTCTGAATGAAGAGATGGCAAAATTTCTTCATAGTTCCATACATCTTTCCGATCTATTATGCTTGAACTCGTTTCACTTAGTTCTCTAACCTCAAAACCGATGTGAGAGTATGTAGGATCTGAAGGGTCATTTGCAAACTCTTCTTTTTGAATATATATAACTGCTGTTCCGTCTGGATCTACTGAAGTAGCAGTAACAACATATGTCTTGTTATCCTTTATAAAATATTCACACGTCATGCGTGCGATGATTTCAGAGTTAGAAATATTTGCGTAGTTCCATAAAGCAGGATACCTTTTCGTTTCATCATTAAGTCGATATTCTAAGCGCATTTTATCCCTCTTCTTCCTTTTTCTTCTACTTTATCATGCTATCTTATATAATAGTAATAGAATTTAAAAAGGGGAGTGCGAAGGTGACAAAAACGAAATGGCTAGTAGGTGGTGTCGTAACGTCTTTAATGACTGGCACCTTATTTGGCTGCGCACAAGATCTTCCCCCAAAACCGAATGATAATAGTTGTTCAGATTGGGATTGGGATGATGAACTTGGGGTATGGCAGTGTGATGATAGTAGGTCAGGTTATCGTGGGCATTATTTTTATGGTGGGAGTTACTATCAAAATAAATCCACTTTTAAAAATTCATCGGCGTTTAAATCTTATCAATCGTCTGCGGAATTTAAAGGTGGAATTGGAAGCGGTTCAAAGGGAGGATTTGGGGGCTAACATATGTCGCAATACATAAGAGAACGAAAAGCGTTTTATTCGAAATATCCGAATTTTTGGTCGGATTTATATGAATGTGAGTATAGTTTGTTTCATGTTTTCTCTATAACAAATCAGACTATGAAACAATTGCAATTAGCAACTGAACGAATGGGGAAAATATTTTTTAAGACTGCTAAACTTTTGCGGAATTTAAGTGACGAACAGCTTCTTGAACTTGGGTATCCTCCTGCAAGCTTATCGTTTATTAGAATGAAAGGATTATATCCTGAATCTGTTATTTCACGATTTGATTTCGTTTTAACAAGTGATAACCAAATTAAAATGCTTGAGTTTAATAGTGATACACCAACTTTTATTATGGAATGCTTTCAAATGAATGGAAAAGTTTGTGGAAAACTAGGCTATGATGATCCAAACTTGGGTCAAGAACGATTACTATCTTCTGGTGTTACAAAGGCCGTAATGGAAGCGACAAAGGGAATAGATAACCCAAATGTTGTTTTTACAGCACATCATGAACATATTGAGGATTGGAATACGACTATGTATTTGAGTCAGCTATGCCATGTTGAAAATAAAGTAGTGCCAATGTCAGAACTTAGAATTACAAAAGATGCTTTAGTGGATAGGGATGGAGTACAGATTGATATTTTATATCGCCAAACATATCCGATAGAAGATTTAATTGAGGATCAAGATCCTGAAACAGGAGACTTCGTAGGTGTGGAACTGTTGCAACTTGTAAAAGCCGGAAAGCTTTTTATAATAAATCCTTTGTCAGCATTTTTACTTCAGCCAAAATCAATTCAGTGTCTTATTTGGGGGTTAGCAGAAGAAAAGGCCTTTTATACAAATGAGGAACAACAGTGGATTAAAGAATATATGTTACCTACATATTTAGAACGAGATTTATTTTTGGGAAAAGGTTCTTTCGTTCAAAAACCTTCATTTGGTAGAGAAGGAGACACAATTACCGTTCGCGATAAGGACGAAAATATTATGATTCAAAATGCACACCAAACGTATAAAGCGTCACTGCCGATATTTCAAAAGTATACAGAACTTCCAGTCGTATCTTTGGAAACAGAGAAAGGGATGGAGAAACTGTCGTATGTGTTTGGTTCGTTTTTAATTGCTGGAAAAGCGAGTAGTATCGGTATTCGCGCTGGGGAAAAAATTACGGGGAATGAATCGTACTATTTACCGGTAGGTATAAAAAAGGAGGAAAGTATATGATTAATTTTTTATTATATTTAGCAGTAACACTGGGCCTTTTATGCATTGGTCTGTTCCTCATGGAAGTGACAACGAAAGTAAAAGAATTTAAGTTAATGGCCCAAGGGAATAAGGCGGTAAGCTATGTACTTGGAGGACGATTACTTGGGTTAGCTATTGTTTTATATTCGACAGCAGCTAATTCCATTTCACTTCTTGATATGGTTTCGTGGGGAGCCGTTGGGATTTTGGCTCAAATTATCGTCTTTTATTTAGCTGAGTGGCTTACACCACGCTTTAATATAAACAAAAGTCTTGAAGAAGATAATCAAGCAGTCGGTCTTTTTCTTATGTTTTTATCGCTTTCCATTGGGATTGTAATTGCTGGTTGTATAACTTATTAAAACCTTTACGTTTAGACGTAAAGGTTTTAATAAGTTATACGTTAGTTCGCCATACCTTTCGAAAAAATTGTAGGCTACTGTTGACATCTATTTTAAATAAGAGTAACATTTTCTATGTAATAAAAATAAGTCTCTGTTAGGTGAGGCTCCTGTATAGAGAAATGCTACTGCCCAAAAATGTCGAGAGACGCCAATGGGTCAACAGGAATGATCGAATTAAGGTTTTTCTTAACGTAGCTGGTAATGTACCTATGCTATACAGTGCTAAAACTCGGCGAGGGAGAGGTCCGTAGATTTCTAACTGTTTAGGAATCGTTTATTTGTGTATGCCATGACCTTTACTCTTTTCGGAGTAAGGGTCTTTTTGTTACAAATCTATGAGTAACTTCATAGTATAAACTATAAAATTAAACGAGGAGGTGAGGAGCATGTCAAATTCTGACTCGGTTCCGTTACCCATATACTTCAAATCAAAAATATATGATGTAGGCAGGAAACGACTTGTTCCTCCCTCTATATTTATCATAATGTAGCGTTTATATGCATGTTTAAGCGCTAAACACTGTTACGGTAAAGTGGATAAATTGAGAAACAAAGCGTTTCTTCCTATGTTGTACAGGAGGAGACGATAATATGTTATATGCAAACAAAACTGTGGGTAACACGTCATATAAATTAAGTAAAAAATCAATGAAAGAACAAACAATGCTTCAAAAAAATAAAGATTTATTAATTGAAATCGCAACGAGAGATGTAAAATCTGTATTTGCGTATTTTAAAACAACAAGAGACGGATTATCTATGAAAGAGGCACAAAAACGTATTCAAGTATACGGCCGAAACGAATTAATTTCAAAAAGAGCGCGTATTGCGGAAGTAATGATGAAGCTAAGTGGAATGATTCCAGGTTTTTCAAAACAACATGTGCGTGATGGATTACAATGTGAGAAAATTACTGTGTCTCGAGTAGAATGTTCTAGTGTAACAGGTTTAAACGGTAAATTAAAAATGATGAATGTGCCAGTACAAGAGCTTGTTCCTGGGGATATGATTTTTCTTTCAGAAGGTGATACAGTACCAGCAGATGTACGTATCATTTACGCGAATGATTTATTAGTAAATGAATCCGTGCTAACAGGAAAAGATGCAAGTATTGAGAAATTTGAAAGTTGCTATCACCTTGAGCGTAAACGATTTATTCCTTTAAAACGAATGAAAGACTATAATCCACTTGAACTTGAAAACGTATGTTTCAAAGGGACTCATATTGTTGGCGGAAATGCAAAGGCTGTAGTTGTTTCGACTGGGAAAAATACGTATACAGGAATTCTTCATACTTGTTGTAGTAGAACGTCTTAATGTGTAAATGATGCTAAATATACAAAAACAATGTATAATAGACAAAGTTGAAAAAACGTAGAATGGTAATCTATTTATATAACCTTACGTGATGACGTGGGGTTATTATTTTTTTGGTAGGAGAGGGATTATGAAAAAAGTATTATTAGTTGATGGTATGGCACTATTATTTCGTGCTTTTTACGCAACAAGTGTCTACGGACAATTTATGAAACGACAAGATGGTACCCCTACAAATGGGATTCATGGTTATATGAAACATTTATTAACAGCTATGCAAGCAATTGAACCGACACATATCGTAACATGCTGGGATATGGGTAGTACGACATTTAGAACAGAATCGTTCTCGAATTATAAAGCGAATCGTGTAGCGCCGCCTGAAGAATTAATTCCGCAATTTGATTTAGTTCAAGAAATGACTGCAAAATTGTCTATTCCAGTTATCGGTATGAAAGGGTATGAAGCGGATGATTGTATTGGTACGCTTGCAAAACAATACTGTAATGAAGCGGAAGTTTATATTTTAACAGGCGATACGGATTTACTTCAGCTTGTTGATAAGAACGTTACAGTTATGCTCTTGCGCAAAGGAATTGGAAATTACGAATATTACACACCAGAGAAAATCATGGAAGAAAAAGGCGTAGAGCCGTGGCAAATCGTGCATGCGAAAGCGTTTATGGGAGATACGAGTGATAATTACCCAGGTGTAAAAGGTATCGGCGAAAAGACAGCGTATAAATTGATTCAAGAGCATGGAACAGTAGCAAACGTACTAGAAAATGTAGCAACATTAACGAAAGCGCAGCGCACAAAGATTGAAAGTGATTTAGAGAACTTAAATATTTCATTACAATTGGCACAAATTCATTGTGAAGTTCCAATTTCATGTTTACTAGAAGAAGGATTACACACAATGGATGAAGAAAAACTTAGATTCGTTTGTGAAGAAATGAATTGGGGAAGACCTGAAATATTAATCAATATGCTATAAATAGTTTTGAAAGAGAGGTGTTATATAAGTCAAACTTTGACTTATATAACACCTCTCTTTTTGTTTTTACGAACAGTATCGTAGTAAATAAAATTATATCGAACTCAATTTTAAATATATAAATGTTTCGACAAAATATATTGATAGAAGTTGATGACAATAGCAACTTTTATAATGAAATGAAGCATTTCAAAATGGTTTTAGGATGATCACATTTTTGTATGTTCACAAAGTTGTCAGAAAATAAATGAAATTTTCATATGAAGTTCAAATGGAATTCACAACAATCAATTATTATAAGGGCACACAGATAATTCCTTATCTTTTATATAAATCATCCCCCAAGGAGGACAATGAAAATGAGAAAAAAAGTGAGAAAATCTTTTAAACAATTATTAATTGAAAATAAACAATCACTATTAAATAATAAAGAAAATATGAAAGAAATTGAAGAGAGAATTGAGAAACGACATGTAGCATATAGTGGTGCCAATAATTAAATAAAATAAAAAAGATAGCCTTTAAAGGCTATCTTTTTTATTTTATATTGAAAAAACTCTATTCCTCTCTTTAATTTTGTAACTATGCAAGATGTTTTTATAGTGTTTTTCTGTCAATATTATTCATTTTTCGAGGTTGTAATTGGTATATATCAATTTTGAAGATTCACTATTCATAATATTACAAAAAATGTTACAATACATTCAAAATTACGCTATAAAATCATTTTAATATGAAAAATTGGAATGAAAAGAAAGGAGAGGAATATGAATAATGGTGTCGCTTTGAAATGATTATTATCATTTCAGTAGGAGTTGATGTAAAACGATGGATAGGTATGAAGAACTGGATTCTATACGAGGAATTTCTTCATTGATAGTAATGATTGGCCATCATTTAATGATTTTTTCAGTATTTCAAAATTACAGTTATGAAGATAATAAACCATTTGTTATTTATCTATTAAAAGAAACACCTGCTCGTCTAATTTTTAGTAGTGGTAACGAATCTGTTATTATCTTTTTTGTTTTGAGTGGATTTGTTTTGTATAGATCCATTCAAAAAAACTACGATAGCTATGGATTATTCCTTTTAAAGCGTATATGTAGAATCTATATTCCATATATCGTAGCAATAATTATAGCTATTTTATGCCAGACTACAATGAGTAAATATGGTATTTCTAATTTAAGTGAATGGTTTAATCGCTCATGGACGATTGAAAGTTCTTTAAGCTTAATAGCGCAACATATTTTATTAATTGGGAAATACAATACAGATGCATATAACGGCGTAATTTGGTCACTTGTTCATGAAATGCGAATATCGATAATTTTTCCGATAGTTTTGATGGTTTGTTTACGAAAAACGTTGAGGTATTCATTATTGTCATTGTTTAGTTTTAGTATATGTTCTGTCGTGATTTTATTTTTATTTCACTCAAGTTTAACATTAACTAGTTATGCATTAACTCTGCATTACACAGTGCTGTTTTTACTAGGAGCACTAGTTGCGAAATATAAAAATAATTTAATAGTTTTTTATAGTAATCGTACTAAAAATGAGAAAATTGCATGGTTTTTATTTGCGGTTTTACTTTATATGTATGAAGGGCTTGTTGGAGAAATTAATTTGCTTAATAATTTTATATTTCGAGACTACGTAGTAGCGATAAGTGCATGTTTATTTGTCATATTAAGCTTGTCAGTATCAACTTTGTCATCCTTGCTACGTAATAAATACTTGTTATATTTGGGGAAGATTTCTTACAGTCTTTATTTATACCACATCATATCTTTATTTTCCCTAGTGTATATGCTTCATGAAATATTTCCGTTACCTATTGTTTTAATGTTATCGCTCATTCTTTCGTTTATACTAGCAATAATTTCTTATTTGTTTGTAGAAAAATTTGCATTCAGGATCGGAAAGTATATAACAAAGCAATCGAATTTAGAAAAGAAAAGACTATCTGCAGAAAGTGAGTTGCAGGATGTCATTCAAACAAAGGCGGTGAAATAATTGAAGCAAGAAATTAGTATGAAGGATTTTCAGCAGCTATTGAAAAGAAGAGTAGTAACAATTATTTTGACGATGTGTTGTGTAACAGTTTCTTTAATTCTTATTTCTATGTATATATTAAAGCCTTCGTATCAATATTCAACGCAAATTCTCGTTGGGAATTTAGATGGGTTTAATAAGGAAAATGCAGTGAATAAAACACAGGAAAATAAGCAACTTGTAACGTCGTATGTTGATATATTAAAAAGTCCACTCATTATTTCAACGGTTAAAAAAAATTTGAAATTAGAGCAATCAACTTATGAATTAGCACAAAAAATTTCAGTGGTGAATATGGACAACTCACAAATCGTTACTGTCACAGTAAAAGATTCGGATCCTACAATCGTCAAAGAAATTGTAAAGTCATTGGCAGAACAATCTCAAAAAAGCTTTCAACAGTATACGAATGTACAGGGGATAAAAATATTAACTGACCCTGAGTTACAGGAAAAAGCTGAAAAGTTGTTTCCGAAATTTCAACTTATCATTCCTATCTCTTTAATTGTTAGTTTTTTTGTTGGGATAGGTTTAGCTGTATTTCGAGATTATTTTGATGAGCGTATATACGTGGAACAAGATTTAGAGAAAATAACAACAGTATCTGTTATTGGTCACATAAATATGAAACCGAATAGAAAAAAGAAATCTACAGAAGTTGATGCGCAATCATCTATATATCGAGGTGAACATGTCGATGTTTAAGACAAAGAAAAAGCTGCCATTTAATCCGCATGATGCTTTTATGAAAGAGCAGTTTTATACGGTGTATCACGAGTTGAAAAAATCGGGGAAACAAGTGTTCACAGTTACTTCAACGAAGGATAGAGGTGTTATCGCGTCGCTTATAGTAAATCTAGGGGTAGTGTTTGCAGAGATGAAAAAAAAGGTGTTACTTATCGACGTGAATTTTTCTGATCCTAAACTACATCTACTATTACAAAGCAATTATACGAAAACAGTGAACGATATAATAAACGATTCCCCTTGTAGTTATGAATCTTTTTCTAGTAATTTATCTAAATACTTATATTGTATTCCTGCCCAAAAAACAGTACACACCGGAACGCCTTTAGTTGCTACGGATGAATTTGATCATGTAATGGCGAAGTGGAAAGAAGATTTTGATTATATTTTCTTGTATTCCTCTGAAGTATTTGAGCTTCCTGCTACGCACATGATTGCAGGGAAATGCGATGGAGTGGTCTTAGCAGTCAAAAAGCGAAAAGATTCCCTACGTAAGGTGCAAAAAGTGATAGCAAATATAAAGAGGAAAGAATGTGAATTAATAGGTATAGTTTTATATTCTTGAATGTGGGGGTAACGATCTATGATTCGTGAAACAAACCAAGCCAAGTTGTATACGATTCCGGCTCAAGAAAAGACCAGTATTTTGAATCGAAGTATAAAGCGCTTGTTTGATATTATATTTTCACTCATATTGTTACTATTAACGCTACCAATTATGTTGTTCTTTTGTATTATGATTGCTTTCGAAACAGCAGGAGCTCCAATTTATTTTCAAGAACGTTTAGGGATTAATGGAAGGAAGTTTAATGTATTTAAATTAAGGTCGATGGTAAAAGATGCTGAAATAAATGGACCACAATGGGCAAATGAAAATGATCCAAGAATTACTAAAGTTGGATCGTTTATAAGGAAAACGAGAATTGATGAGTTACCGCAACTTTTAAATATTTTAAAAGGTGATATGTCTTTTGTCGGACCAAGACCAGAGAGAGAGTATTTTTATAAACAATTTGATACGTATATTCCAGAATTCAAGGATCGTTTAATAGTGAAGCCAGGGTTAACAGGATGGGCACAAATAAATGGAGGATATAATCTTGATCCGAAAGAAAAGTTGAAATTGGATATGGAGTATATTGAAATAAAAACGATTAAGATGGACATTCGGATTTTATGTAAAACCGTTTTAATAGTATTGAACGGTAATGGTGCAAGATAAATATATGTAAGTAGGTTGCTTGCAAAGGAGAGCCGGTATGGGTAGATCTATTTTAAATAATATTATCCATCTATTTTATAGCACAATTTTAGCTAATCTTCTTCAAGCTGTGAGTTTAATTGCTTTAGCAAATTTTTTTAATGCACAAAATTATGGGATGTTTAGTGTTGCTATAGCAGTGACGTTTGTTATGTTATTTTTTACAGATTTAGGACTTACAAATACGTTTCTTCGAGAAGGCGCAAAAGATGGCGTAGACTTAGAGACAATTTTATCGTCGTATATAAAAGTAAGGATGATTCTACTTATTTTTATTTCTATAATCGGCTATATTGCTATTCATTATATGTATGCGGATAGAAATTTGATTTATATGATGATAAACGTAATGTTTTTCATGTTAATAGGATTAACTTGGCAAAATATAGGGATTG
Source organism: Bacillus cereus group sp. N6 (assembly GCF_016483705.1). NCBI lineage: Bacteria > Bacillati > Bacillota > Bacilli > Caryophanales > Bacillaceae > Bacillus > Bacillus cereus group sp. N6. The sequence goes on along the minus strand of NZ_JAEHBI010000007.1, from coordinate 42,450 downwards.
CCTACTTTCAGCTGACGGAGCGTATGAAGTATATAGCGCTTATTAAAGTTGTATCAGCGGCAGTTGTCATTATCATTACATGTTTTTGTATTTTCGGAGAGTTACCAGTTTATATAACTGCTCGTTTATATGGATTTGGTTATATGATCGGTGGTGTATTCAGCATATATGTAATGAAAAGAAAGACGAGTATGAATATGAAGGTCGTAATTCATAAAGCGTTATTTTGGCAATTGACACCTTTTATTATTAGTGGTTTTTTAATAATGAGTACGCCACAATTAGCACCTATCTTACTTAACTATACATTGCCATTAAGTATGGTAGGTGTTTTCGCAGTGGCGTATCGGATGCCAGCAGCTTTATATCAAGTGCCAGGGGTGATTGCAGGTGCATTTTATCCAGTGCTCTTTAAGCATTATAATCAGAATAATTTAGAAGAGCATACGAAATTAAACTTACTTCAAATAAAATCAATGGCGATTGTGGGAATATGTATGACGATAGGTTTATATCATTTAGCGCCATACTTTATTTCTATATTTTTTCAGGAAGAATGGAGAAATGCAGTAGAGCCACTCCAAATATTATCATTTCTCATTGTGCTGCAAAGTTTAAATATTGCTATAGCTGACGGCTTAACAACGAGTGGACGTCAAAATAAAAGAACGGTTGTGCAATGTATAGCGTTAGTGATAGGTGGGGTTATGCTTTATAGCTTTAGTAGTATTGGTGGAGTGATAGGAGCGGCTTACGCTATGGTTTTATTTGAAATTGTGGCTTTAGTTGGGTATATAGCGGTAAGTGTAGTGAAGAAAAAAATTGTATTCCAAATTGTAATACCGTATACAATTTATTTTGGTGTAACTTTTATTGGAGTGCAATATATATTGCACACATATCATTTCATTGCGCTCGTTCTGAATACGTTAATCGTAGTAGTTGGTATATTCCTATATGATTATGAGTTGAAAAAACTTCTTCTTTCGTTTATAAGAAAAACACGCAAAAAGGATTATATTACGAAACAGGGGATATAGCCTATGGAAAATAATATGAAAATATCGATGAAATGGATTATGCTCTTAATATTATTTGTCATGTTAAGTAAATACAACATATATATTGGATTTTCGCTGAAGATATATATGATTTTTTTAGTCATATATTTTTGTTTAACAGTTAAAAACTTTCATATTCAAAAGCTATATTTTCATGAAGTTGTATTTTTGCTATTTTATTTCATCTATTGTTTCAGTGGAATTCTTTCTATATATTTAAATGCTAGTATTCGTATGATTTTTGGTGTGCTACTTGTTTTAGGTTGTTATTTTATAATGAGAAATTTATTAGGAAATGTTGAAATAGCAACACTTGAATCATCTATTGTCTATGTAGGATTCATATTTAATATTGTAAGCCTAATACTGTATATAGTCGGTTTACAGCACTTTGGATTGTACGGTGGAGAAGAAAGAGAAATTTTTGCTGGACTATTAGTTGATAGAGGATATCCAAGATTAATTGGTTTGCTAGATGATCCTAACATTTTTATTTTTTATAATACAATATTTTTTATGTATTATATGACAAACCTACATAATATGACGAACATTTTAGGATTGATTTTATGTGTTACGACAAGTTTATTAACCTTTTCAAGGGGAGGAATATTAGCACTTGTGCTTGTCGTTTTTGTATATGTATGTACATCTAGTTTTGCAAAAAAAATAAAAATAATAATGAGTTTACTAATGTTTGGTGTAGTGATTTTTTGTTTATCGAATAGTGTAATGGGTGGCCAATTGGATGACATATTGAATAAACGAATTTCTGATTTTTCGCATGATAATGGAAGTGGAAGATTTACATTATGGGAAGCTGCTTTTAAATATTATTTATCCAATCCATATATCGGAATCGGTGCGTTTAATTTTTCGAATTATTATGAGTTTCAATTTAATGAAAAGTTATATGTACACAATACATTTTTAGAAATTTTATCTGAATCGGGTACAATTGGTTTTCTTTTATATAGCGCTTTTTTATTCATATTAATGTTCAAGTTAACGCAGTATACTTTGTTTCGTGAAAAACCGTACCTTTTATTGACTATAATTGCATTTTTATTTCAGATGATGTCATTGTCACTCATTATTAACGAAGCGTTCTTATTATTTTTAGCAATGGTTGTGAAGTACATTTCAATATATGAAGGAAGGGGAAAGGTAGATGGTACAATGTCTATCAGCACATAATAAGGCGCCTCATGTTTCTGTAATAACACCTTCTTATAATAGTATACGATTTATAGGTGAGACGATTTTATCTGTACAGAATCAATCATATGAAGATTGGGAAATGATTATCGTTGATGACGCTTCAACGGACCAATCTCTTGCAAAAATTAAAGAGATAATAGAAGGGGACTCGCGTATTAGACTATTATCATTAAAAGAAAATGTTGGTGCTGCTAAAGCTCGGAATTTAGCGTTTGAAGAGGCGAGAGGAAGATATATTGCTTTTTTAGATAGCGATGATATATGGTTGCCACATAAATTGCAGACGCAATTGTTATTTATGGAAGAAATGAATGTGGCCTTTTCATATGCATCGTATAGTTTAATCGATGAAAACGGTAATGAATTAAATCGAGAAGTGAATGTACCGAAATCTGTTGACTATCATTGTTTGGCAGGAAATACAATTATCGGTTGTTTAACAGTAATGATTGATCGTGAAAAAATTCCGCATATTGAAATGCCTAGTGTCCAGCCGGAAGATACAGCGCTATGGCTAAACTTATTAGATGAAGGACATGAAGCGAAAGGGATACAGCAAGTGTTAGCGAAGTATAGAATTGTAGCAAATTCTGTTTCGAGAAATAAAATTAGAGCCGCTTTTCGGTATTGGAAATTATTAAGGGAACAAAAACGACTAAATGCATTGCAAATCTTTTACTATTTTAGTAAGTATGCTTTTCATGCCTATAGAAAAAATAAAATCAATGTAGTTGGGAAGACGCAATTATGAATATACTGTTGATGACAGATAAATTGATAACTGGGGGAGCCGAGAGTTATTTTTGTAAATTGGAAAGCAATTTGCGTGATGAGAAATTTACGGTTTATACAGCTGCAGGTGAGGGAGAACTATATGAGTCTCTTACTAGAAAAGAAAATTTCATGTTACTTAGTCGATGGAATCATTTGAGAAATATTCATTACTTACGAAAAGAAATTTGTAAACGAAAGATAGAACTTATTCATGCAAATAGTTTGCGAATGGTATTATATGCCTTTTCAATTCAAAAGTTCATGAAAAAAAAGATAAAAGTCGTGTATACGAAACATAATGTAACGATATTAGAAAAGAAAATGCCAACTCTTTTTCGTTATCTTATAAATAAATATGTGAATAATATTATTACAGTAAGTGAGTTTGAAAAAAATAATTTAATTTCAATGCATGTAGCAGAAGAGAAAATAAAGACAATTTATAACGGTGTGGATATTGAAAGATTTTTATTCCAGCAGAAAAAGACAGAATCTATTTATAAAATAGGGATATTAGCAAGACTATCCAAGGAGAAAAACCATCAATTATTTGTAAAAATTGCAAATGTGTTGAAAAAAAGAGATGACTTTTTGTTTTATATTGCTGGTGATGGACCAGAAAAAGAATCTATTATGAAAGAAATAGAAAAGTATGGATTGCAGCAAAGTGTAAAGATGTTAGGGAATATTTCAGAGCCGCATAGGTTTATAGGAAATATGAATGCCCTACTTTTATTATCTTTTCGTGAAGTGTTTCCAATGGTGGTAATTGAAGCAATGGCTACAGGAACACCGATTGTTTCAATAGATGTTGGCGGAATAAATGAAGCGGTAATAGATGGAGAATCAGGTGTTTTGGTATCTGAATATTGCGAATTAGGGTTTGCAAGTGAGCTTGAGGAACTACAAGGAAATGAGGAAAAGGTGAATCGTATTAGACTGAAAGCACGAGAGAAAGCAGAGAGATATTTCTCATTAACTAAAATGATAGAAGAAACGAAAAGTATATATGAATTAAACAAATGACCGTGCAAGTCGTTTGTTTTTTTTATTAGAGAAACTTTTAAGAGAAAACTCACATATTATATGAAAAAGGTAATATGAGGAGTGAATTTATTTTGTCAGAATATATTTCTTCCCAAGAAGATTGTGCACCAGAAAATAGTGTCCATATTGATTGTTTTGGTGCAGTTCCGAACTCAGGGAATGATAGCTCATTAGCAATTCAACAAGCTATAAATTATTGTGTAGCGAACCGAATTTCGACGGTTAGAATTACAGGGATAAATACGTACAAAATTGTAAAACCGATTGTTATTAAATCAAATGTAAGATTAGAGCTAGATCCTACTGTTACGTTGCAAATTGATGGAGATTTTAATGCGTTTGAACTGCAACAAAATGCGTCTATTACAGGTGGTACAGTTCAAGTTATAAATCCAGTGTTTCAATCTGCTGTCATTTATGTTTCCGGTTCACAACAAATAGAAGTTCCTAATCACTCTCTTATATCAAATATTAATATAATAAATGCAACGTCGTCATATAAAGGTAAGGCTATACACTTTTATTGTCAAAAAGCATGGGATTATATTAGTTTCTTTCAAGTTAACTTTATTCAAATTAAAAACTTTCAAACTGCAATACATTTGAAGACAGAATATATAGATGATATAAATACACCTTGCTGGATTAACGCAAATGTATTTCAATCTATATTTATTGATGGATGTCAGTATGGGATAGAAGTTGATGGAAACAGTGATTTACCAAATGAAAGTTCAGGAAATACGTTTCAGGATATTCAAGTGCAATGTAGACAGCAAACGAAAAAAGTCATTCGTTGTACGGGTGCCTATAATACATTTGATTGTATGATTTGGGATACGTACAGGATGAGTAGTGAACAGATTGTCATTGAATTTTCTTCTAATTCACATCGTAACTACCTTTTTTCAAATTTACTTTCCACAACTATTGTAGATAAAGGGCAATACAATGTTTGTACGTCTACCTATGAAGAATCTCTTCGAATTCAGTTACCGATTACGTTAAATAAACCACATTTAATAGGGAATCAAGATGATATTTTAGTAAACGCTCCCCAGAAGTATACTGTTAAGCAAGTAAGTGGGAAATTACCTTACGGGGGGAATCTCGTAAATTGCTTTAATTTAATAGATGAACAAAGTGTAAACTATATCGATGTTCCAGATAGTAATCCAGTTGTGATTGAGCTAGATTTTACGAAAAATCCAATCCAAATGTTAAATTGTTTTGGAATGTATTTTGGATGGGGAGAGAGCCCGCAGAAAATTAAAATTGAATATGCATTAAGTGCAACTGGAAATTGGGTTGTTGCATCGGATGTTCCATTAAATGTAGGCGATACAATTATATCGAATATGAAGGCGAGTCAACTATATAAAGTAAGAATTACATTGAGTGGTTATTCTCAAGACCATAAACGTTTTCGGATTAATCGTATGTTTGCAAGGTCTTCGATGGAAAATGGGAATGCTTGGTTAGCGACAACTGGTGGAAGAATGTTTGGAGATATTGAAATAGAAGCAAGTAAAGGTATCATTATGAAGACTGCTAGTGGAGCGAAATGGAAAGTAACAATTAATGAGGCTGGTCAGCTTATTACGACTAAAATAACTTGAGATGATGATTGGTTGTAAATGCTTGGACGAGTTATTAGGTATTACGATAAAGGGAATAAAAAAGAGATTGTAATTTGGTTTCAACCAAACTACAATCTCTTTTTGTTTAAATTAACGCCACCAAATCCAAGTCCAAAAGTAATTTCGTATATTTCGAGGGGTAATGCGTATAAAACGTTCGCCGTCAAAGAAACAATTGAAATTTGGAAGTGTTTCATCAGGATTTTTCGGAATAAAAGTGACGATGTTTTCGTTGCTTGTAACGGTTACTGTAATTGGTGGATCGGTAGGCGAGACTTGAAGTTGTAAAGAAATATCCGCCGTATTTTTAAATTCATTATTAACAGGTGGACTTATCACTTGTACTGTGAATAATACGATAATTGTTTCGTTTGGTTCCAAATTAGTAGCGACTAGGAAACCGATATTCGGATTCGCTAGTGGAGAGCGTTCGCTGTTAATAAAGACAGTACCGTTCATAAATTGTAAACCTGCTGGAATGGTATCTTGTAATGAAACATTTGAAAGTGAAATATCAGAAGTATTCGTAATACGCATCGTATAATCAAAATATTGGTTTAAATAAGCTGAGCTGACGGAAGCATCTTTCACTACTGTTGCAGTTATAAATTGAACTGGTATACGAACGATATTTGAATTGTCAATGAAAGTAATAATTGGGTCCTGTGGTGTCAATTGGAAGGCGGCTGTGACGGAAGCAGAATTGATAATTGTGCTGTTTGAAGGGATAGACGTGACGAGAACTTTAAATGCTATCTTTGCTACGGAGCCAGCTGGTAAAGCACCGATATTCATACCAGTGTCTGGACGGACATTTAGAACAGGAGTGCCGTTAATGGTTACGCTGTTTTCTATAAATGTTGTACCAGTTGGAATGGTATCTAAAATAGAAGTACTTATCGTAGGAATCGGGGAATGGTTCAATACCTCTAATGTGAATGTAATCATATCACCTATAACGGCAATAGATGTGTCGGCTGTTTTGTTAATACGAACCATAGGATCAACTACTGTTGTTGTAACGACATTTGTTTGCTTTGTAATTGTAATAGGTGGTTCATTCGGGTCAATGGTAACAGTATAGGAAACAGAAGCATCGTTATTAATTGCTGGTTGAAGAGTTGTAGGAGATATTGTTACTTGGAAAGTAAGGATAGTAGATTCATTAGGAGTAAGGCTTCCTAATGTAATACCGTTTTCAGGATTTTCATTAGGCTGATTGATTCCGTTAATCGTAACGCTGCCTGTAACGAAGGTTGTATCTACTGGTGCGGTGTCTATGGCAATAATATCTTCAATTGTTACATTACCACTATTCGTAATCGTAATTGTATACGTTACAGTTTGACTAGGTAAAGCATTCGAAGCATTAACAGACTTTATGGCAACGACATTATCATTTTGGACAGTTGTTGTGACGGTATTTGTTGTAGTCGTGTTTGTAACAGGTAAATTATTTGGATTGACTATATAGTTAAAAGTAGTAATGGCTTGGTTCGTCAATTCATTTGGTGTTGGGATAGAAGTCACGGTTACTTGGAATGAAGCGACAGCGTTTCCGCCGACAGTTATAGTATCAATTGGTATACCACTTACTGGATTAACTTCCGGAAGGGCTTCTCCGTTTACAATGACGCTATTTTCTATAAATGTAGTACCTTGAGGAATCATATCTTGAATGGTTACATTATTCGCTGCAACATTACCAGTTTGATTGAGTGTAATCGTATAAGTTAACGTGTCACCGACTGTTGCAAATGCACGGTCAACAGCTTTATTACTATTTAAATTTGCGTGATGAATTTCTGTTACGGCAGCTGATGAAATGATAGTTTCGGTAATAGGCGGCTGGTTTGGTATGGTGTATTGGTATTCGATTGTACTCGTGTTAGAGATTGGATTTGTTTGCGGAATCGAAGTAACCCGTACTTGAAATAGAATAGTTGCTGTCGTATTAGGCGGAATGTTATCAATTCGTATCCCGTTAAGTGGATTGTCACTTGGACGGGCGTTTCCATTCACAATAACACTATTATCTATAAAGCTCGTATTCGCCGGGATAATATCTGTAACGATAATGTTTTCAACTTGTATATTCCCATTGTTCGTGATGGAAATTGTGTAAGGGATAATCGTTTGTAGGTCAGCGTATTGGATAGGTGTTGTTTTTGTTGCAATTACATGAGCAGAAATAACTTCAGTGATAGTAATATTACTAGTCGATATTTGTTCTTCGCTATTAATTGTATAACGAGAAGTTGATTGATTTTGAATACGACCACTAGCTGGAAGAGCTACCACAGTAACGGAAAATGTGACTGGGATAGAAACGTTAGGAGCAATCGTTCCTACAAGTATACCAGTACTTGGATTCGCGTTAAGCTGAGGAATATTATTTACTAAAACGCTACCTTCTATAAAGGTTGTTCCGTCAGGTATATTGTCTGTAAATACAACAGTAGTAGCATCTGCATTTCCTATATTCGTTAAAGTTGTTGTATAAGTTAAAATGTCACCAATCGTTACAGAAGTTAAATCAACAGTTTTCAGTGAAACGATATCAGCATCATTAATTTGGACGAAAGTAGTATTGGAAGTAGTAGATTTTTGAATTGGTGCAAAGTCAGGATTGAAAATAAAGTCGTAGACGATGTTTGCAGTATTAGGCGTTGGATTTAAAGCTGGCAAATTCGTAACGGAAACTTGTAACGTTATTGTAGTCGCTTGCCCTGACGCAATATTAGGAATGAAAAAGCCGATATTCGGATCTGCTGCAGGAAGTACAGTGTTGTTAACTGTTACACTTCCCGGAATAAATACTGTTCCATCTTCTATAGTATCTGTAAAAAAGATGGAGTTAGTTGTAGTAGATCCGTTATTTTGAATGAATACTGTATATTCAATGGTGTCATCAATATTAGCTAATACTTTATTAGCAGATTTTGTAGCGATAAGAATCACATCAATAAATTGTATATTTGTAGTATTGGAAGAGGTTGTTTCTGAAATTGGTGGTGCGCTTTGTTCCGGTTTATATTCATAGTGTATAACAGCGATATTATTAATAGTATTTTGTGCAGGTATAGAGACTACATTTACTTGGAACGTAACAATAATCGTATTATTTGGAAGGATAATACCAAGATTGATACCGGTAATTGGATTTTCGTTAGGTCTTGGTATGCCGTCTACAAGGATGCTATTTGGAACGAATGTAGTGCCAGCAGCAATTGCGTCAATTAGGATAGTATTTGTAATAGGTACTGTACCAGCGTTTGTAACTGCGACTGTATATGTGATGATTTGACCGATACGTGTAATAGATCTGTTAGCAGATTTAATTGCACTAACATTTGCCGTCCGCACTTCAGTATTTACTGCATTTGATAATGATCTACGCTGAACAATCGGAGAACTAGGGTCAATTTGGTATTCATACGAAGTGTCTGAAATGTTAATGACAGTGTTGCCCTCTGGTATATTTGTAAGTTGTACTTGAAATGAAATAGTGACTGTTTCATTTTGTTGTATCGTGCCGAGAGTTATTCCATTTTGAGGATTTGCACCAGGCTGAATCACATTATTTATTGATAAGCTATCTTCAATGAATATAGTACCTTTTGGAAAGTTGTCAATGAACACCGTATTGTTAGCTGGAACAGTTCCTATATTTTGTATTGTATTTGTGTAGGTAATATTTTGCCCGATGGCTACGAAAGTAACATCCGCCTGTTTAACAGAAATAATATTTGCATTTTGAAGTGATGTTGTAACGATATTAGAATTTGCAGAGCGATTCACTGGTGGAGCTGTAGGAATACTTACATATTGGTAATTTACAGATGATTGATTTACAATTTCGGTTGCAGTTGGTGGATTATTTGTTTGTACTTGAAATAGTATTGTTTTGGAACTGTTTGGTGTAATCGTTCCAATTGGTATTCCGTTTTCTGGATTTACACCTGGCTGAAGTACACCGTTAATTGTGACACTGTAGGGAACGAATGTAGTCCCAGCTGGAATAGAATCTGTAAAAATAATATTTATTGCGTCAACGTTGCCGATATTTTTAACTTCAGAAATATAAAGTATAGTTCCGCCAATATCTACAGTTATTGGATTGGACGTTTTTGTAACTGTCAATTGTGCTTGCACGAAATTTGTAATGACAATATTACTTGTAGATGTTTCGGTAATAGGCGGTTGTCCTGGGTCTGGTTGAATTGTATATGTTGTATTAGATTGATTTGTAATCGATTGTTGCGAGAATGAATCGTTAATAAGAATTTGGAACGAAATAAGGTGAGTAGCGTTTGCTACTAGGTTAGGCAAAGTAACACCTGCATTTGGATTTGCACCAATTATAGCTGTTCCGTTAAGTTTAAAACTATTTTCTACGAATGTAGTCCCTTCTGGAATCGTATCTGAAAATATGAGATTAGTAGCTGGAATATTTCCGGTATTTTCTAGCGTTATCGTATAGGTCAAAATGTCACCGGTTGTTGCTTGTTGTGCATTGACAGCTTTTAAAGAAAGAACATTCGCATCCGAAATTTGTGTGAAAGCTGGATTAGACGTAATTGTTCGAGAGATGATAGGAGCAGTTGGATCGGCGATAAAAGTATAGTCAATATGGGCTATATTAGAAATTGGATTCACGTTTGGAATGGATTGAACGATAACTTGGAATGTGACGGTGACGATTTCTGAAGGTGCAATGGCGTTTAAGGAGATTCCTACGTTTGGATCAGCACCCGGAGCTGAAACGCCATTTATGGTTACGCTATTTGGAATAAATGCAGTTCCTTCTGGGACCAAATCTGTTAAAGTAACTGTATTTGCAGTTGTATTTCCGTTATTTTGAACCACTACCGTGTAAGTGATTGTACCGTCAGTAGATTGTACGAGAGAATCTGTATTTTTAATTACAGATAGCGATGCATCAACGACAGCTGTATTTACCGTATTAGATGAAGATGTTGCTGTAACTGGAGGTTGACTTGGGTCGACAATATAAGTGTAACTTGTAAGTGCTTGATTTATAATCGCTCCTTGTGGTGGAATAGAACTTGCAAGAAATTGGAACGTAATAGTAGCAGAATCACCTGGTGCGATAATACCAACTGGAATACCGAGAGTTGGACTTGCATCTGGAAGTGAAATCCCGTTAAGCGTGACACTATTTGGAACAAATAATGCCCCTTCAGGAACTCCGTTAATGAGTAATACAGAATTTGCAGGGAAGTTTCCAGTATTCGTTAATGTTGCTGTATACGTAATTATATCTAAGGTAGATACGATTGTACGATTTGCTTCTAAAACAGTTGTAACAGTCGCGTTATTAATTTGTGTGGAAGCACTATTAGAATTTATTGTGCCGGTAACAGGAGGAGAGGCCGGATCAACTATAAATTCGTATTGAATAGATGCAACGTTTGTAATTGGATTCGAAGGTGGAGTAGATGTAACTATGACTTGGAAAGTAGCAGTTAAGGAACTACCCGCGTTAACGGTTCCGATATTCACTCCGTTATTTGGATTTGCACCTGGAATGGTACTTCCATTTACAGTAAAACTATTTTCAACAAGAGTTGTTCCTGCTGGAATCGGATCTGAGAAATTTACATTCGTAGCGTTTGTATTGCCACTATTTTGAATTAAAACGGTATAAGTGATCGTGTCGCCGATGTTTGCAAAGGCTGTATTAGCAGTTTTTACGGCTGAAAGTATTGTTGAATTAATAGAAGTAACGAAGACGTTCGTTTCCACATTGCCAGGCTGAGCCTGTAATGCATTTCCTACGTTATATTGGAAGTTCACAAATCCTAAGTTTTGGAGTTCAGGTGTGAACGTTGTTGGGTTGCTTATGATTTGCACTTGGAACATAATTATTACGATTTGCTTGGGAGTTATTGTATTTATGCCAACACCGCCAATGATAGAAGCGGATGGTAATGAAGTGCCATCAACAATGACTGATCCTGCCACAAATTGTGTCCATGTTGGTATAGGGTCTGAGAAAACAACATTGTTAGCAGAGATATTTCCTGTATTCGTAATAGTGGTTGTATACGTAATCGTATCACCAATCGTTGCAAAAGCTTTATCTCCTATTTTAATAGTGTTTAAAATAGCACTTTCAATTTTTGTTGTAACGCTATTAGAAGTAATATTTTTTGAAACAGGTGGATTAGCCGGATTAACGATATGCTGGAAGCTAATGCTAGCTTGATTGGTAATTGGATTTATAGGTGGAATTTCATTGGCATTAATATGAAATGCTACGATGACAAACTGGTTTGGTGCGATATCTCCAACTGGAACGCCAGTCATTATGTCTGTATTTGGGATGGTAGTTCCGTTAAGTGTAAAACTATTCGGTTCAAAGGAAGTTCCGTCTGGAATTAGGTCGGTAAAAATAACATTCGTCGCACTAACATTGCCGCTATTTGTAATCGTAACTGAGTAGACAATATCTTGCCCAATATCTACTGTTTCCACATTTGAATTTTTTTGTGCAGTAAGGATAGCGCTATTAACTTGTGTTGTCGTTGTATTAGATTGATTGGAAGGCGAAATGAACGGCTGATCTGAATCAACAATATAACGGTAAGTGGTAAGAGCCGAATTAGAAATAGGATTGTTGATTGGCAGGGTTGAAACGATGGCTTGGAATGTGACAATTGATGTGTTTCCACCATTAATTGAACCGATATTTACACCAGTAGATAAATCAGCGTTTGGAATGGTTTGCCCATTAACTGTGAAACTGTTTGGAACGAAACTTAAATTGCTATCAAGTATATCGATAACGGTAACATCAGTTGCAGCCACATTCCCGGTATTAGGAAGGTTAAGTGTAAATGTTATTGTATTACCAACATCCGCAAAAGTAAGATCTGCTGTTTTTGTGCTAATAATATTTGCGTTGTTTATTTGAAGAAGTGTCGTATTGGAGGTAGCTGCACTCGATACTGGCGGATTCCCTGGATCAACAGTAAACTCATACGTCGTTGATGCTATATTTGGTGCAGGGTTAATAGGTGGGATGCTGTTAACCGTAACTTGAAATACGATACTATATATTTCATTTGGTGGAAGTGTTGCAAGTACTACACCTGTATTTGGATTCGCGTCAGGTTGTAAAACACCATCAACAGTTAATGTGTTAGGAACAAATGTGAGTCCACTTGGTAATGCATCTGTAAATACAATATTAGTTGCATCCGTATTTCCTATATTCGAAATAGACGTAGTATAAAAAGCAGTTTGCCCGATATCTGCAAAGGAGACACTTTCATTTTTCGTCATGGATAATATAGCTTCTTTAATTTGCGTTAAAACGGGATTACTAATTGAAGTTTCTGGATCAGGCGGTGAGACTAATTGATACGATGTTGATGAGAAATTTACAATTTGGTTCTCGGTTGGTAACGAGTCCACGTTTACTTGGAATGAAACAGTTACTGTAGACCCAGCTGTTATAGGCCCAATATTTACTCCGTTCGATGGGTCCGCACCACTTTGAGAAACCCCGTTAATAGAAAATGAGTTTGCAATAAATGTAGTTCCGCTCGGCATTGTATCTGAGAAAATAACATTTTGTGCAGATGAGTTTCCATTGTTTGTTAAAGTAACAGTATAGGTGAGTGTGTCTCCAATACGACTAAAGGATTTATCGACTTGTTTTAATGAAAGAATGATAGCTGTGTTAATTGTAGTGAACACTGTGTTTGAAGTAACATTCCTTGAAACAATAGGGGCATTAGGGTCAGTGATAAATGTGTAAGAAGCACTAGCCGAATTGGCAGTAGGATTTTGAACAGGAGTAGAAGTAGCGGTAACTTGAAATGCTATTGCTATTGAGCTGTTAGGAGCAATTGATCCAATTGTAATACCTGTATTAGGATTAAGACCAGTTTGTGTGATGCCATTTATTGTGACACTATCCAAAACGAACGTTGTACCGTCTGGAATAAGGTCAGTAAACGTAATATTCGTAGCATTTGTATTCCCACTATTCGTTAAAAGTGTCGTATAAGTAATAGTATCACCTAGTGTTACAAGTGTTTGATCAACTGATTTAATCATCGTTATCATAGCATCTAGTACAGGGTTTGTAACGCTGTTCGTTGAAGTAGAAGTAGTAACAGGAGCTGCGCTTGGATCAACGGTATAAGAGTATAAAATTGTATCGTTATCCATAATTGAACTTGAAGGGGGAATAGAAATAACAGTTACTTGGAAAGTAACGGTTACTGTTTCGCCAGGAGCGATATTGGGTATATTGACTCCAAGTGCTGGCCGTGCACCAAGTTGCTGCATACCATTGATTGTGACCGAATTTGGTATAAATGTAGTGTTGGCTGGAATAGCGCTTGTGAAAGTAATATTCGTTGCTGCAGTATTTCCTGTATTTGTAATAGTGGTTGTATACGTAATCGTATCTCCGACAGAAAGAATGGATTTATCAGCACTTTTTGTAGTAGTTAATATAGCACTATTAATAGTTGTCGAAACAGTATTAGATATATTCGTTTGTGATACGGCAGGTTGGCTAGGATTGACCACATGTGAATACTGTACAGAACTAAAATTTGAAATTGGATTTATACTTGGAATGTTTGTTACAAGTACGTTTATCGTAATAGCAATCGTACTGCCAGGATTTATATTTCCAACTTGAATTCCGTTAGCGGGGTTTCCAATTTGTTGAGCACCAGAATCATTTACAAGAGTACCAGATATAAATGTTGTTCCATCAGGCAAAATATCCGTGAAAAGTATATTTTGTGAAGTGACATTTCCAGGGTTGCTTAATGAAATTGTATAGGAAAGTGTATCCCCGATCTTTGCAAAAGTTTTATCTACAGATTTAATTGCCAAAATTTCTCCGGAATTTATTTGTGTTGAAACCGGATTAGATGTTGTACTTCGTGAAACGAGTGGTAAATTAGGCCCTGTCATAAATTGATAATTAATAGAAGCTCCGTTTACAACGGGTGAGTTTGGTCCCCCAGGTCCGATTGTAAAAATAGGATTTGGGATGCTAACTACTTGCACACGAAAGGTGACGTTTATAAAATCTCCTGCAATAATATCCCCAATTGGTATCCCGTTCGCCGGATTTACTCCAGGTAATAAAACCCCACCTACTCGAACGCTATCTTCTATAAATACTGTATTATTTGGAATCGGATCTGTAAAAGTGATATTAGTAGCAGTTGTGTTTCCTATATTCTCCAATAAAACTGTATAAGTTAAAAATGAATTTCCGGGTGCGATGTCAGAAAATAGACGATCGACACTTTTTGTTGCTTGAATAATTGCTTCGTTAATTTGCACTAAAGTTGGATTACTTGTAGCTGTTTCTGTCACTGGCGGCTGGGTAGGATCCACAATGATAGAATATGTCGTACTGGATTGATTCAACGTAGGATTTGTAGCTGGTATTGAGCCAACGATAGCTTGAAAGCTAATTGTTGTTGTTCCTCCAACTGGAATGGGGTCTAAAGAAATCCCGCTATCTGGTCTAAATCCAAGTTTTGGGATGGTATTAATTTGTAAGCTATCAGGAACGAATGAAAGTTCAGGTGGTAATATATCGATAAAAACAGGTGTGTTTGCGGTAGTATTTCCGCTATTAGTGAGAGTAGTTGTATACGTAATTGTATCTCCAACAGCAGCAAATGTACTGCTTGCAGTTTTTGTTGCAATAACGGAGGCAGTATTTACTTGAGTAAAAGTTTTATTGGATTGAACGGTTCGTGAAACAGGCGGTTCATTTATATCAACAATAAAGCTATATTGAAGCGATGATTTGTTAGGAATTGGATTAGGATTTGGGATTGTTGTAATGTTTACTTGAAAGCTGAGTATAACTGATGCATTTGAATTTATGTTCCCGATATTGATACCGTTTTGTGGATTTGTATTAGGAATAGTTATTCCATTTACTGTAAAACTATTTGGGATAAATGTCGTACTATTTGGCAGTAAATCTGTAAAAATAACATTGTTTGCGGTAGTGTTCCCGGAATTAATAATGGTAGAAGTGAAAGTGAGTGTATCTCCAATAGTAGCGAATGTTGAATTGACAGTTTTATTTATAGATAGAGTAGCATCAATAATTGGAGTAACCGTCGTATTTGTTACAGTAACCAATAGCCAACTAAATTTTTTTAAAATTTAGTTGGCTATTGGTTTTTTTGAATGCAAAACTTTCTCAACATGATATTCGGATGAAACAGAATACACGTTCTTAGTAATGTGATAAAATATTTTGTAAATATGAGGGATATGGTGTTGTTTATTGAATTGAAGGGGGATAGTCAATTGAAATTCCATGAAAAAATTATGGGGATAATTGAAGATAGGGATAATATTACGGCTACCAGTGTAGCAGGTCAAATCGGGGTTTCAAAACAATATATGTCAAAGTTTAAAAAACAGGGAACAATCGGGTTTCCTCAATTGCTGAAACTGTCACATGTTTTAAGGGTTGAAGGAAAAACAGCAAGCGAAACTATGTCTAATTGGTGCTTAGAACTAGATACCACAGAATCTATAAAACAAAGTTTTGAGTATGCATGCCTAACTCGCAATACTCTATTACTAGAGCAATTGATATCCAAGCATAGAAAAGAAACTGGAACAATTCGAGAATATGTTGCGGTATATACAGTATTGTATAAATATATTAAGGACATAATAAAAGGTTCAGAAATAACAAAGGAAATAAAGGGAATCGGTTCTATCAAGGATAAGGTTTTAGAAATACTAACAAAAATTATGGAATGCTATGAATATTATCATCTTAAAAAATTCAATCTTATGTTGGAAACTGCAGAAATGATTGAACTGTCGGTGAGACAAATTGAGGGGGAACGAAAATCATTCATTAAGGAATGCTATAATTATCGAATTGCTGAGTTATTTGCACCAATTTTCCTGCAGAAGAATAACGTGATTTTATCTAGGAAGTATGCTCATTTCTTAATTAAAGCTAATGTTTGTACTAAAACTGTATCAGACGCACATTACATATTAGGCATGTCGTATATATTAGAAAATAAAGAACAATGTCTGTTTAATTTGAAAAAAAGTTATTTATTAAGTAAGCAAATTGGTGATGTCGATATTGAACAGGAGGCTAGATACAATTTAGATGTCGCTAAAATATATTTAGGGGTACAATTAGATTCAGATTCAGACTGTAGGTTACTATTATACCAAAAAAATCCAAATCACGAATTGTCAATTAGGGCTCTCCAAAATATAATAAATGACAGAGGAGACAAGGACTTTTTACAATATTTCATCGCATGCTCTACCATCAAAATGGAAGATTTATATGATTTGTTTTATCGGTATTTCCACCAAGCTAATTATCTTTTTTCAGCGATGGTAGCGAAGGAATTATGTAATAGAGGGGATGAATCTTTGTTGACTCAATCTATGGTTAACTTTGGGAATGAAAAACAAAAAGGGGTTGTTGATATTGAAAAAATTAGTATTAGCAGTTTGTACATTATTAACGGTACTAACGGTAGGGTTGTCGTATAACGAAAATGTACTTATAGATAAAAAAATGCAAATGGTTGAAATTAAACCGGGTGGATGAGATTGCGTAAAGAGTGGATAAAATCCATTCTTTTTTTATTGGTAAACTAAAATGAAAATAATCAAAGTGATGGACTTTTCAGAATTTTCCCTAGAGGAAAAGTTATAATTGGATTATAGTAGTTGAGGAGGAATACTAATGCCAAAAGAGAACATCTTAAAATCTTTTTTCAAATCTGTTGAGTCATGTTCAAATAGTGAGGAAGAATATAATCAATTTATCGAAGCCGCATTCGATATCGAACAAATAATAAAAAAATAGCGATGCGTAGCACTACATCACTATTTTTAAGTACTTTTTAATTTTTCTAGGCTTTCCATCATTGTCAGCATGTTTTGTAAGACTATTTCCTGATGTTCTTCAGGTAGTTGTTCGAGTCGGCTTTTTAAGCTCAAGTATTTTTGATTCATTTCAGTATCTAGTTCACGAGAATCAGATCTACCTAATAGATAATCAACAGGAACATCAAGAAAATCAGCTGCACGCTCAACGGTCTCTCTAGATGCCGGCTTAAATCCTGTTTCAAATTTAGAAACACTACCTGCAGTAACACCAATAGCTTGTCCTAGTTCATGTTGTGTTAAGTTTCGTTCTTGTCGTAATTGACGTAACCGATCTTTAAATTCCACAATAATCACCTCATAAGTGGTTTGTTAGGATTATTATAATATTTCCTAAAGGGAAAATCAATCCAAGCTATTTCTTAGGAAAATAATATTTATGAGGGAAAATATACCTTGAACTTTCCCTTAGGGAATGTTAAGGTGATTTACAAAGATACAGAAAGGAGTTACTACATGAAAATGATTAAAGATGAAACAAAATTAAAAGCAGCATTCCAAAAATCTGGATATAAGTATCAAGAGTTAGCTGATGAATTAGAAATATCCTGCAGCTACTGTTACAAGCTAATTAACAATCATAATTACAAAAAGAAAATATCATATAACTTAGCATCCAGAATGGCACATGTATTAAAAGCGAATGTAGTTGATTTGTTTGAAGAGCAAGTCGATTTTTTTTAATAACAATATTCCCTGGGGGAATATAGGGGTGAGAGGGCCATGTCAGAAATTAATTACAAAGGGTTTATCATCAAGGAAACTTATGGCGAAAAAAATATTGAAGAAGTGTTTAAGGAAGCATATGAGTCGTTTTATGGGATTGAAGTTAAGGTTGTTAAAAAGGAATTAGCGACTAAACGAAACAGTGCAGCCAGCTAATGTTTAAACTTCATTGAGAACATTCAATGAAGTCGCTTATAAAATGGACAAGCCTGAAAGGTGGTGTTTTTGTGAAAAACGGAAAAAAGTTGACCAATCGCGAAAAAATGCATCTTAAATCATACAGCTTAAATCCAGATAATTGGTTTGTTTTCAAGAAAGCGGATGGAGAAATGCATTTAGTACATCGTTATACTAGCGCAACTCGTGTAATTCCAAGTTTATAAGTTTAGGAGGGAATAGGATGGAGCAGTTAACAGTAGCAAGTGAATTACGTCTTTTAGGGAGAAGAAAAATAGGTGGATATGAGTTTACTGGAATTGAGGGAGGATTCGGTGAAGGTAAGAAAGCGATGCTAGTTAAGGATATAGCAGTTATTCATGGTAGACAATCATCACGAATCAATGAACGTATTAATGAAAATAGAAAACGTTTTAAAGATGGGATAGACATTATTGATTTGTTAGGTGTCGGTTTGACGGATACCGAAATTAAAAAGTATGGATTTACACAACAAGCTTTAAATTCTTATCGCGGGCGTAACGGCAATATCTATTTACTTTCTGAAAGAGGATATTTTAAGTTGTTAAAAATTTTAGAAGATGAAAAAGCTTGGGGTGTCTATGATCAATTTGTTGATGAATATTTCAACATGAGAGAAAAGAATCAAGTGGCTACAGACCCAATGAGTATTTTAAAGCTTACATTCGAAGCATTAGAAGGCCAGCAGCAAGCAATTGAAGAGATAAAGTCGGACGTACAAGACTTGAGAGAAAATACGCCATTATTCGCAATTGAATGCGATGAAATCTCTACTGCTGTAAAACGTCAAGGAGTCATATTGCTAGGTGGAAAACAGTCTAATGCCTATAGAAATCGTGGATTAAGAGGAAAGGTTTATCGTGACATCTATAACCAACTATATCGTGAATTCGGAGTCAAAAGTCATAAAGCAATTAAGCGTTGTCACTTAAATGTAGCAGTAAAAATAGTTGAAGAATATACACTTCCAATTGTATTGGGCGAAGAGATTTCTTTTGTAAATGCACAAATGAATTTTACAGAAATGTAATAAGAATTAAAAACGAGGAGGTACTATATGGAAATTGAACCGATGTTCGCAACTTTACTAATGGAGCAAGAAATTATTGAAGAGAAACTTAAGCAAGGGGTTAATGGGTTTGAGTGGTTAGTTTTGCAAGTGGTGGTAGATCAGGAAAGAAAAGAATCTTTAGAAGCTTGGGAAAGGCTACAAATTTTAGCAGCTAAAAAGAAAGTAAATTCTCTTACGTTATTTTCAGATGCAATTCGTATGGATGCAGAAGCTTTTTATAAAACATACGAACTTAATTGGTGGATGGCATTTAAAGAGGCTCTCACATATTTTTCTTTAATGAAACTACGGAATTATAACGCATATTCGGATGTGATAAAGAGTATTTTTAGCGATGAATCAGCATTGGAAAGAAAGGGGTAAAAATTAATGGATAATTTACAAGTGGTTGATGGGATCAAAAAAATAGAGCCAGATTATGTAGAGATATATTATCGGATGTTTTCTAAAAATCTAAGCGAGTTGCTACAAAAGGTGAAAAATACAGGGGTATTCAATCAAGACCTATGCAAAAAAACAATCTTTACGGGTGTAAGATTAATTAGATATATCAAAAACGATATATCTAATTATGAATATTTAAAAGACAAGCTGCAATTAATAGGTTACTTGCAAGAATTGATGAAAAAGGTAACTCCAAGGGAATTTATAAATATGTTTCCGATAACAAAATCTTATGACGGAGACAAATGGGAAGAGAAAGATTATTTCTTTACTATGAATCGTGTTAAAGAAATCGGGGTGGATACTCTTATAGGGGAAAATATCTTAGAGTTTCTATACGATTACGACAATTGGGATATAACATGTTTTGCGGTTAGTTCAATGACAATTATAAGCAAAATCAGACGCGCTGAAGGGGAAAAGTCTTTAGCGGAAGAGTTTTTTGAAGGTACAGGACTTGATACTTATACGCTGCATTCTGGCCAGAAAGGGAAACAAAAGCTAATAAATAATCGTACTGGAGATATTCAAGAAATTCAGAAACCTAGACCAAGATATTTAAAGCCAGTCCAATGATCAATATTACGAAGGTTTATAGACAAAAAAAGTAACTTGCGCCAACAAGTTACTAAATAAAAATACTTATAAAAATATACTTATTAGAAATATAACATACATGTTTGATGTATGGAAAGGGTGTTATTATGGCTCTTTTTAGGAAAGTGCATACAGAATTTTGGACGGACGTAAAAGTATCAGAAGATATGACGCCAGAAGATAAATTGTTTATGGTGTATCTTTTGACTAATCCTCACACAACTCAATTGGGAGTGTATGAAATCACACCTAAGATGATAGCTTTTGAAATCGGACTATCAATAGAGTCTGCTAGAGCACTACTGGAACGTTTTGAAAACCATCATAAATTAATTAAATATAACAAACTGACAAGAGAAATTGCTATAAAAAATTGGGGCAAATACAATCTGAATAGAGGTGGGAAACCAATTGAAGATTGTCTTAAAAGAGAAATTGATAAAGTGAAAGATTTATCTCTAATAAAATTCATTTTAGAACATACAGATCATGCAGCTTTAAAAAGAAAAATCAATCTTTATGCGGGTTTTGACGATACGTCCCACGATACGTTAGCGATACGTGACCAAGAAGAAGAACAAAAAGAAGAACAAAAAGAAGAACAAGAAGAAAAAGAACAAGAAGAACAAAAACAAAAAGAAGAAGAAAAAGAACCAGAAGAAGAAAAAACAAAAATAAAATCCAAAGCGTCTTTAAAATCAGACGCAACGTCCAATCCAATACCGTATAAAGATATATTGGATTACTTGAATGAAAAAGCAAATAAAAATTTCAATCTTAAAGCAGAAGGACATAGAAAGTTGATTCGCGCTAGATGGAATGAGGGGTATAAATTAGAGGACTTTAAAAAAGTCATCGATAACAAAACTTCACAATGGCTTGATAAGAAAAGTTTTGATGGAAAGCCACTAGATCAATTTTTAAGACCAAGCACGTTATTTTCACAAAACATTTTGACAACTACTTAAATGAAACGGTCAACATGTCCAATCAACAACACGGAGATCAGATTGTTATACCGGGATTTAGGGGGAAAATGCCGTTTTAGAAAGGAGTACTAAATGTGAAGAGGATGCAAGATTCTTTTGAAAAACTCACTAAGTTAAAATTTGCAGATGAACAATGCGATAAGCACACTTTTAATAAACATGGGGAAGTAGTTGTTAAATTAGTTAGGAAAATGATTGATGATGCAGGGACGGTATATTGTCCCCGCTGCATGGTCGAAGAGCAAAATTCGGTTTTATTTCAACAAGCAAATAATCATTATAAAAAGATTAATAGAGAACGGAAGAAAAATGTGCTCTTTCAACACAGTATCATTGAAAACCAATCCATTACAGAATCAAGATTGTCTACATACAACACGGATTGTAAAGAAACGAAAGAAAACAAAGAAAAAGCTATGAAAATTCTTGAACGCATAAAAAACGGTGAGTTTTTAAATGTATACATTGCAGGGATTCAAGGAGTAGGAAAAAGTCATTTAGCGTATGCGATGCTGTATGCATTAGTTGAGCACTATTGGATAATATCAGACGGTGTGAAATTAAATGATGAACATGCTTTTAAAAATATGAAAAGCTGCTTATTTGTAGAAATCGAAAAGCTAATCCGATTAATACAGCACTCATTTAGAAATGTAGAGTCAAAATACACAATGGATTATTGTATCAGTTTAATGGTGGATGTAGATTTCCTTGTAATCGATGATTTAGGGGCTGAAAGTGGTTCGATGAATCGAAACGGAGAAGCGAGCGATTTTGTTCATAAAATACTTTACGGTGTTGCTAATGGACGTCAAGGGGCGAACAAAACAACGATTACTACATCGAATTTATCAAGCAAACAGCTATTTCAAAAGTACGATCCGAAACTAGCAAGCAGGTTGCTAAATGGAGTAACAAAAGATGAAACGATTGTCTTTAAAACAACCACCGATAAACGAATTGTAAATTTAGATATTGGATTCTAATAAAAGGGGTGCGGAGAAATGAAAGAAGTAAAGGGACAAAATAATGAATTAATGGAAGGATTTTACTTTTTGTTAAGGCAACTGCTGATTAAATCTAAAACAGATGAAAGGGTAAAAAACTTTTTGGATGATCAGTTTGAAATGCTAAGTGATAATAAGCTGCAGTCTGATACGGACTTTAAAACGGCATTAAATAAGTTAAGAGAAAAGCACTTTCCTAAGTTTGATAAAGGAGAGAGCAAAAATGACTAAAGAAAAAGGACAAGCTAAGGAAATAGTTAATGTTCGCGGAATGTCAGATGATGAGTTTATGGAGAAATATGAAAGGCTTGTACATCATTGCGTGTGGAAAAGATATGCGAAAAAAAAGACCAGCATAGAACATGATACAAATTTAGATATTGAAGATTTAACTCAGTTTGGAATGATTGGTTTGATAAAAGCAAGAGATAATTTTAATCCTGAATTTGGATGTACATTTTCAACATATGCTGTTCCTAAAATTATGGGGGAAATAGGAAGAGCAATTCGAGACAACCAGAAAGTGAAAGTGCAAAGAAGCGTATATAGCGTAAAAGGAAAAATTTTAAATCAACAGTTAGCAGATAAGGATCCAGAAGAGATAGCGGACGTTTTAAACGAGCCAGTAACTTTAGTAAATATGGCCCTAAAGTATCAGCCAAGTACAGATTCTCTCAATAAGGTAGTATATGCATCTGGATCTAATGAGGATGTGACATTAGAAAAAATGCTAGAAGATACTAAAGTGGAAGACATTGAAGAAACCACCATTAATCGAGTCGTAATAAGAGAATTTAAAGCTGCACTAGCTCCTAAAGAATACATTGTTTTAGATATGCATTTACAAAGTATGACGCAGCAAAATATTGCAAATCAAATGGGATACAGTCAGGTACAAATTAGTCGTATATTAGCAAAGATTAATCAAAGAGCTGCTCAATTTGGTAAAGAAGGAGGTCTGCAAGATTGAGCGTTACAAAAGGCGTTTGTATTGCTGTAGATCACTCAGATTTGCTAAAGGAGAAAGTAGAGTACTTTTTAATTCCGACTAAAACGAATCATTATTATGTAAGCAAATTTAATCGTAAAGGGGCGCATTTCGGTTGCTATCCAGCTGAAAGGTTTCAAATCACGGAAAAGGAAGTATGGACACCAGAACCTCAACCCAATCTGCCTGAGTTGAATACAAGCTTATTCTATAGAGCTCAGTTGATTTGGCGAAAAAAGGGATATAAAGATAAACCACTTAAAGATTACATCGTACAGCCGAGAGGGAAGCATTGCTACTTTTTGCATGATCGGGAGCGCAAGAAATTTTGTGGATGTTTTCCGCTGCATTGGTTTACCGATTTTGTACCAGTTCAAAGTCACCATATAGAAGAAAAAACTAAAGAAGAGGTTAAGTTATTACAACGGCCAGATGGACAACTTGCGTTTTTTTAACGAAAGAAAGTGAAAAGGCGTTTCACCCAGTCATCGATTAAAAAAGGAGTGTTCTTAATGGATATTAAAAAGTTGTTTGCAATGCAGAACGTTTTGGATAAAAGAGTTTTAGAGTCAAAAAATCATTCTAGAGAAGAGGTATTTGAATTTAGAATACTAGCGTTTTTAGATGAATTAGGCGAATGCATGAAGGAATGGCGAGTATTTAAGTTTTGGAGTAATGATCGTAAACCAAGAACTAGCATACCTACAGGGAAAGTCAAAGTATTAGATGATGGTTGTAAAGTAGAAGTTTATAAAAATCCACTTCTCGAAGAATACGTTGATGGATTACACTTTGCGATTGGACTTTGCATAGATTTGAAAACAGAAATCAATTTTCCTGCTTCTATGCGTTGCGAGACAGTTACAGAGCAGTTTTTCGAATTGTATCATCTAGCAATACGATTAAAAGAAGAACCGACAGCATTTAGAGCAGACGTCTTATTAGCTCATTATCTTGGTTTGGGGGAATTGTTAGGCTTTTCGTTAGAAGAAATTGAATACGAATATATTGAGAAAAACAAGGTTAATCATGAACGTCAAAGTAATGGATACTAATACAATTTGTACTTTATAACAAAAGCGTTATTTGAATAGAAAGGGAGTAGAAAGAATGAAAACATTTAATGTGACTTTCACAGAATTAAAAGTATATGAAGCTGTTGTTGAAGCAGAGTCAACAGAAGAAGTTATTGATACAATCAAGTGTTTAAAAAGAACTGAGGATGATTTGGTAGACAAAGGAGTCATCATAAATGAAGTTAGCGAGATAAATGTTAACGGAGAACAAAAGTTCGAGTGAATCCGCTTCTCAAATCGCTTATTTTGAAGCGTTACAAACATTATTAATACCATAAGACCTTATTGATAGAAAGTCGCTTATTCGAGCGTACAAGCCTGTTATACGGAATGTGTGTGAAATAGAACAATTTTATTAAGGGAGGAAGTATAAAAATGAGAACTGGGAAGAAAAAGCATGTTAAAAGAGCAATTTTAAATCGTCAAAAGGAAATCGATAAAGAACGGACTGCTACAGCTTGGAGAAATATTTTTGTGAAATCAGGAATCATAAAATAAAAAGTGGAAAAGCAACTCGTTAGGGACAAGTCACTTTTCCAGATGGCAATGTAAACCCATTATAGCAAAACAAATGTACAAGTTGTAGGAATAAACAACAAGGCATTTTGACACCTATCGACAATCGGAAATGTGGTTGTTGATCTGGAAATATGAAAGTAGGTGAATCATCATTTGTTTAACTGGCTGAGAGATTGCCAAAAGTTAGAAGAAGACATAGCCTATCTGGAATACAACTTAGATAAAACAAAAGCCGAATTAAGACGTTGGGTTAGTGGTGATTTGAGAGAAGTACGTTTAACGGCAGAATCTGAAGGTGCAAAAGTTGAAGACCGCATTGAAGCGATTGAATACGAATTAGCACATAAGAGGAACGATATGTATAAATTAGAAAAGTTAATTAGTAAGTTTAGAGGGTTAGAAAATCAGATACTCAAATTGAAATATGTGGATGGTATGACGTTAGAAGAAATAGCAGAGGCAGTAAATTATAGTTCTAGTCATATCAAAAAGAAACATGCTGAATTAAGGAGATTGATTCAGTTTGTTGAGAAGGAGGGTATGATGTAGTTTTTAGGGAATAAATCAGGAAGGATTTTGTAATGGTTCTATTGATTTTAAAAAATGGTTGTTGCAAATGTAATGTTCAATAAGAAATGAAACAGAAACAAAGGTCTAATGGCTGCCACACTTTTGTTTCTGTTTTAATTATGTTTGAATAATCTAGATAATGGATTAAATTTAGTTAACTCCAGTTTTGTACGTTCTCTATTGCGGTGGTGGAGGCCATCCCTCTATAGCTGATTCAACAACGGTAAAATCCACACAAACATTTAGTGCTTCAGTCCAATCTATTTGTAAATAAAAATCAACACGTAATGTACCATCTGAATTTCGTGATGGTAAAACATTCTTTATATAAATACCTGCTTCCCCTTTATATAGTTTTATTCTATCTAGTGGGTCGGTCTGCGTTTCATCAAGCCAAGCTTCACGAGCACAAAGATGAACTACTGGAAATGGATCAATTTGATTTCCCCAATTAATATATTGCCATCCTGATTTTTGATTTGCGTAATAAACACGAAGTGTATTTGCCATAAAACCCTCCATTACTTTATTTACCTATCTTGATTACCCTATTTTACTATAAATCCTTCCACGGCTGATTCAAAAACAGTTACATCTAAAGCAAAATTCCATGAAAAAGGGAGAACTACTTCTATATAAAAATCAACATGTAATGTACCATCTGGATTTCGTGATGGTATAATATTTTTCACATGAATACTACCTTTAGGATTCAAATTTGGACCTATTAAAACTATGTTATCTAGCACATTTCGATTAATGTCTGATATTGGATCCAAATAAACAGCTTCACAAACACTGAGATGAACTACTGGGTTTGGATCAACTTGAATTCCCCAATTTAAATACTTCCAACCTGATGGATATAAGTCTCTGCAATAAAGACGCATTGTTTTTGTCATAAGACTCCTCCTTTATTGTCCTTCTTCTATTGTCTTATTTTCTATAAAAACTTATTCATAAAAATTAAAAAAGGATTCCCCTAATAGACGAGATACATCATAAAAAAAAGAATGGTATCATTTAGGTTCACTCTTAAAATGAATCGAAACGGTTGAAAAAGTGGTTTATATTGATAGCATACAATTTTAGCAGAGGGACAACTGGTACACGGTTGCTCTTTTATTTCTGTTTTTAAAAAAGGGTATTTCGTTATTTTGCCGAATTATTTATTGTTATGGATAAATAAGGAGGTATTATAATGCTTGAAGAATTGAATGGTGTTTTCAAAGATGTAATCAAATTAGCTCGTGATCGTAGAGTTTATTATGAGCAGAATGTCCCAGAGGGTGTTGTTTATACACTTCAAGAAATTAGCGCGTTTCATAATTCCCTAGAAGGACAAAAATTAGAAGGAAAGAAACAAGTATTAAAAAAATATTTAGAGGAATTAGATTTTGATACAGTAAAAACAATTCAATCTATTATGTATCTTGGAAGAGATAGGGATCACGATAAACAAGAAACACCAGAGGAAATTTTCCGCAAACTAAGAGAAGACTTCGATGCTCTAGGATGGCATTCAAAAAGCATCGAGATTAATAAAATCGTTGAAAAGGCTCCTTTAGATGAATATCTAGAAGATGGCTTGAAAATATTGCAAATAACTTTAAAATAAAGCATTCCTTAGGGAGTGCTTTTTAATTTGGAGGAAAATACACAATGGGCATTCAAGAGTTATTGATGCAACTCAAAAAAATAGAACGTGAAGTGCTTCAGGTCGGAACAAAGGTAGAAGCCTTAATGCAAACCTCTATACAAAAAGGCAATAAAGTAAAAGTGGTGTATCCGCATTTAGGAATACAAGGTGAGTACTTAGTGGAGAAAATAGATGGTGGTGTGATGGAATTGGTAGCAGAAGAAACAATGAAAAAAATACAGGAGTGATTAGAATTGAAAAAGCTATCTAAACAAGAACTAGCAGCTGTAATGACATATTGTATTTCAACGCTTGGTGAGCAGATTGTTAATGAGCATATTAATCCCCAGAAGTTGGCGCAAGCAAGTGCACTCCATAACGATCTCTTTGATAATACAACTCCTAAAGAACGTAGGGAAGCGACAATCAGTTTACTAGGAAAAGCGATTGATGAGTTTTTAGAGAGTAAGGAGTGAGGATATGAAAGTTTTTATTATTTGTGCAGGAACGCTAGGTGAAGCGTTTGCTATGTTTAGTAAAGCTTGTAATGATATGTGCGAACGAATTAAAGAATTCAACGATTTAATCAAAGAAGCTTGTATGTATGAGGAAGAGCTACAATATAAAGAATACATTAGTTTTCCTTTTAACCCTGTTAAGGTAATGAAGTCGCAGGTAATAGATCGTAAGCCTAAATATATTAGAGCGAGGACGGTGTGTTGATATGGGAAAGGAATATTTTAATAAGGCCGTTTGTTTAGTGTGCGGTCATCAAGATAGAGTGAATCATCCATCTAAAAAAGAGTATCACGAAGTAACGGTTTGTCCGAAATGCAACGGTGCTTTTGTAGATGTGTGGAAGTTGGGAAAGTACAAACAATTAGATAATACACAGTCTAATGAAGAACCTGTATTAACAATTACATTAACAGATATAGATGCTAAACCGATAGTTCATTACAAAGGTGAACAGAGTAATCATGAACATGTAGCTGCATACGTGAATGATAAGATTCGTAAGTATCAAGCAGATATAGCAAAGTGTCATGAGCGATTAATAAAAAGAATCTTGCTATCGAAGAGGAAATGAAACGATTAAGGAAGAGGTTTGAAGGAAAAAAGTGATGATGCTTTTTATTATGTAAAGAAAAAAGCCCGTGATAGGGCTATATGATTTTCTTCATGCCACATTCACGGCATTCTCGTAAGAGGATGAAATCTTTAACGGAACTTTTAAATGCAGTGTTGCCGCAATTATCACAGCGACCGCTGATTTTATCGGGGAACTCTTTGTACGTGTATATCTTACTTAAATCGTACTTTTGTTCAGGTTGTTTGTTTTCCATTCGTTTCACCTACATATCAATCTGAATTAAGATAGCTTAAATATAATAACACGAAGCGTTCACATAGTGGATGCTTTTTATTTTGGAGGAGGATGAAGAATGAGATTTAAGATGAAAGCTGAATGTATGAATGAGCAATGTAAGACGGTGATTGTTGGTAATAACCTTGATGGATTGTCTTGTGCCAATTGTGGTGGACCGACATGGACAAAACCATTTGATTCGACTGAAAAACAAGCTAAAAGGATAAAATCAAAGGATTAACAATTGAATTGAACGTTGATACAACTGAAGCGTTAGAAGGTATTAAGGAAGTAACTGAAGCTGCTAACGAATGTGCAGATGCGTTGGACAAATTAGAAATGATTATGGATAAGTTTACAAATCGAAGTGATACAGTGGAACTCTATTGTGGAGGGAAATTATTATCTAAGTCTACAGTTAATCATACAGCTGATTCAATTCAAGGTTGCGTAATCAAGGGAGAAGCGCTTGGAGGAAGTGAACACTGATGAAGAAACCACTCAGGCCATGCTGCGAATTTCATTGTTATAACCTCACGCGCGAAAGATATTGTGAGGAACATAGATATAAAGAAAAGGAAACGCAGCAGGATAAGAATAGATACTATGACCGATTCAAACGAGACAAAGAGAGCACGGCTTTCTATAAGTCAAAGG
Source organism: Bacillus cereus group sp. N6 (assembly GCF_016483705.1). Taxonomy (NCBI): domain Bacteria; kingdom Bacillati; phylum Bacillota; class Bacilli; order Caryophanales; family Bacillaceae; genus Bacillus; species Bacillus cereus group sp. N6. The sequence goes on along the minus strand of NZ_JAEHBI010000007.1, from coordinate 12,892 downwards.
CATGGGAAAGGTTAAGAAAACATGCACTTATGAGAGACAAAGGATTGTGCTTACATTGTAAGGACAATAGAAAGATTAAAGTTGCAGATATGGTTGACCACATCATTCCAATTAAGATTGAACCAAGCTTAAAACTTAAATTAGAAAACTTACAATCGCTTTGCAATCAATGTCATAACAGAAAAACAGCAGAAGACAAAAAGAAATACGGGTAGGGGTGGGTCAAAAAACATTCTGGGAGGTCTTCCCGTACCGCCGTCCCCTCAACATCGCAGAAAAATCCGTTTTTGAACATTTTTTTAAGGGGGTGTAGTCATGGCTGGAAGAAATAAACAACCTCTCTCTGTTATACAGGGAAAGGGTAGGTCAAATCACATTACAAAAAATGAACAAAATAGGCGGGAAAAACAAGAAGAAGCGTTGCGTGGTCATACCGATAAAATTGAAGCTCCTTCTTATTTGACCGTAGCACAAAAAAGAGAATTTGATATATTGGCTGTTGAATTAGTTAGACTGAAAATTTTTAGCAACTTAGATGTGGACAGTTTAGCGAGGTATGTTGATTCTAAAGACCAGTATATAAAAATGGTTCGCCTGTTAAGAAAAACAAAGCCTTCAGATGATTTTAAATTGTATTCTCAAATGCAAAGAAGTAAGAATCTTTTATTTAATGAATGTCGTTCTTCAGCTAGTGATTTAGGTTTGACCATTACATCCCGCTTAAAATTAGTTATTCCAGAAGCAGATACTTCACAACAAAAGCAAAGTGAAGCACAAAAGCGTTTTGGTGATCGTATATGAACTGGATAATGGAACGGGTTTTTGCATATTGCGAGGATATTTTAAGCGACAAAATAAAAAGTTGTAAAAAGCATCGTTGGGCCGTCGAACGATTCATAAGAGATTATGGGGAGTGTCAAAGTGAAGACAGTCCTTTTTATTTTGATGAAGAGATAGCGGAGGATTTTTACTGGTTTGCAAAGGAATTTAAGCACGTTGAAGGAATTTTGGCAGGTGAATCAGTAGAATTAACTGATTTTCAACTATTTTTAGCAACTAATATTTTCGGGTTTAAAAAGAAAATAAATGGAGCTAGGCGATTTAGAAAGGCTTTTATTCAGTTAGCACGTAAAAATGCTAAATCACAGTTTCTTGCTATTGTAGCAGCTTTTTGTACTTTTCTTGGAGAAGAAAAACAACGTGCTTATATCGCTGGCTGGACAAGGGATCAGTCATCTGAAGTTTATGAGGCTGTAAAAACAGGAATCAGTTCTAGTGAATTGTTAGAAGGGAAATGGAAAGAAGCTTACAGCACAATTGAAATATTTAAGAACGGTTCAGTTGTTGTTCCGCTTTCAAAAGAAGCTAGAAAAACTGGTGATGGTAAAAACCCGTCTCTTGGAATTGTCGATGAATATCATGCACATGAAACTGATGAAATTTATGACGTTTTATCGTCTGGTATGGTGGCAAGGAAAGAACCGTTAATGTTTATCATAACAACAGCTGGTTTCGACTTATCTAGACCTTGTTATAGAGAGTATGAGTATGTCAGTGATATCTTAGACCCATCAAAAAATGTAGAAAACGATGATTATTTCGTTATGATCTGTGAGTTGGAAAAGAACGATGATATCAAAGATGAGTCGAATTGGATAAAAGCAAATCCCATCGTAGCAACATATGAAGAAGGTTTGGAAGGTATACGTTCAGATTTGAAGGTTGCTCTTGATAGACCTGAAAAAATGAGAGCCTTTTTAACGAAAAACATGAATATCTGGGTCGATAAAAAGGACAATGGGTACATGGATATGTCAAAATGGCAAAAATGCGAAGTAGATAACCTTGATTTTTCAGGCGCAACTCTTTGGATAGGTGGCGACTTATCAATGACAACTGATTTAACAAGTGTCGGTTGGGTCGGAATGGATGATGAAGGTGATTTTATTGTTGGACAACATTCTTTTATGCCTGAAGCTCGTTTGAAAGAAAAAATGGCTACAGATAAAGTACGTTATGACTTATGGGCAGAACAAGGGTATTTGACTTTAACACCTGGTGAAATGGTTGATTATACAATTGTTGAATCTTGGATAGAAAACTTTTCTAAAGACAAAGAAATTCAAGAGTTTGATTATGATAAATGGAATGCATTGCATCTAGCGCAAAATTTAGAGAATAAAGGGTTTGTTTGCGTGGAAATCCCTCAAAGGATAGCTAATTTATCCATTCCAACTAAAAATTTTCGAGAAAAAGTATATGAAAAGAAAGTTAAACATAATGGAGATCCAGTCCTTTTTTGGGCGCTTAATAATGCTGTTATTAAAATGGATGATCAGGAAAACATTATGATTTCGAAAAAAATAAGTAAAAATCGTATTGATCCAGCAGCAGCGGTATTAAATGCGTTTGCTAGGGCTATGTATGGAGCAAGTGTCAGGTTTGATGTATCTGAATTTGCGAATAAAGACTTTCTAGGCAAGTTATGGAACTAGGGAGGGGGTGAACATGTGAAAATAGTGGATTCAGTTAAAAAGTTCTTTAATTTTGAAAAACGTCAAACATCGCAGGTAATAGAGTTAAATAAAGATGATGAAAAGTTATTAGAATGGTTAGGGATTTCTCCAAGTGATATTAGCGTTAAAGGAAAAAATGCATTAAAAGTCGCTACAGTCTTTGCATGTATCAAAATACTATCTGAATCTGTATCAAAGTTACCCTTGAAAATATATCAGGAAGATGAATACGGAATTCAACGCGGGACTAAGCATTATCTCAATAATTTATTGAGACTAAGGCCTAATCCATACATGTCTAGCATGAACTTTTTTGGGGCATTAGAATCTCAAAAAAATTTATATGGCAATAGCTACGCTAACATAGAATTTGATAGAAAAGGGAAAGTGAAAGCGCTATGGCCAATAGATGCCTCTAAAGTGACAGTGTACATTGATGACGTTGGTTTATTAAATTCCAAAACTAAAATGTGGTATGTGGTAAATACGAATGGACAACAAAGAGTGTTAAAGCCAGAAGAGATTCTGCACTTTAAAAACGGAATAACTCTTGATGGTCTTGTTGGTGTCACTACAATGGAATATTTAAAGTCCACATTAGAAAATTCAGCTTCAGCTGATAAATTCATAAATAACTTTTACAAGCAAGGGTTACAGGTAAAGGGATTAGTTCAATATGTCGGTGATTTAAATGATGATGCGAAGAAGATTTTCCGAGAAAATTTTGAATCAATGTCTAGCGGTCTTCAAAATAGTCATCGTATTGCATTAATGCCAGTAGGATATCAATTTCAACCTATTTCATTAAATATGTCAGATGCTCAATTTCTTGAAAATACCGAGCTTACTATTAGGCAAATCGCCACTGCATTCGGCATTAAAATGCATCAATTAAACGATTTGAGTAAAGCGACTTTAAATAATATTGAGCAGCAGCAACAACAATTTTATACCGATACATTGCAAGCTACTTTAACGATGTATGAGCAAGAAATGACGTATAAGTTATTTTTAGACAGCGAGTTGGATAAAGGGTTTTATTCGAAATTCAATGTAGATGCTATTTTAAGAGCGGATATCAAAACGAGATATGAAGCTTACAGAACAGGTATTCAAGGCGGTTTCCTCAAACCTAACGAAGCTAGAAGTAAGGAAGATTTACCACCAGAAGTTGGTGGGGATCGGTTACTTGTTAATGGAAATATGTTGCCGATTGATATGGCTGGACAGGCATATTTGAAGGGAGGTGATACTAGTGGAGAAGTCAGCAAAGAAGGAAATGAAGGAAATTAGAGCTTTACCAATGACTATTGAAGTCCGTGAAGTTAATGAGGACGAAGGAAAACGAACAATTTCTGGATCGATAAAATATAACAATGAAAGTGCTGAAATGCGTGATTGGTGGGGCGATACTTTCGTAGAAGAGATCGCTGAAGGGGCTTTTGACGAAAGTTTAAAAGTTCGTGATGTTGTAGGTTTATGGTCTCACGACACATCTCAAGTATTAGGAAATACTAAAAGTAAAACTTTACGAATCGAAAATGACAAGAAAGAATTGCGATTTGAATTAGATATTCCTAATACAACTGTCGGAAATGACGCATGGGAATTAATTAAGCGTGGAGATGTTGATGGAGTTTCTTTTGGGATGAAGGTTACAAAAGACAAATGGTCATCGGAAGAACGTGAAAATGGAAAGCTTTATAAGCGTTCGATTTTGAATGCTGAACTATATGAAATATCACCGGTTGCATTCCCTGCATATCCAACGAATGAAGTAAGTGTACGTTCATTGGATGATTTTAAAGCTGGAGAAAAGCGAGTAGCTGATGAGTTTAGGAAAAGAAAATTACAAATCGAACTAGAGCTTATATAAGGCTCTTTTTTTATTGATAAATTTAAGGAGTGATTTGAATGTCAAAAGAATTACGTGAATTATTAGCTAAGTTAGAAGGGAAAAAGGAAGAAGTACGCTCTCTTATGGGAGAAGATAAAGTGGCAGAAGCAGAACAAATGATGGAAGAAGTGCGATCACTTCAAAAAAAAGTTGATTTACAACGCTCATTAGATGAATCAGAAACGGAAGAACGAAGCAATGGACGAGAAGTTGAAGTACGTAATGTAGATGGTGAAACGGAATACCGCGATGTATTTATGAAAGCATTACGTAATAAACCATTAAATGCTGAAGAGCGTGAATTTCTTGAGGATGATTTAGAAAAACGAGCAATGTCTGGATTAACTGGGGAAGATGGAGGGCTTGTCATCCCTCAAGATATTCAAACACAAATCAATGAATTAGCTCGTTCCTTTGATGCACTTGAGCAATATGTAACTGTTGAACCAGTGCGTACACGTTCAGGATCACGAGTATTAGAGAAAAATTCAGATATGATTCCGTTTGCTGAAATCACTGAAATGGGTGAAATTCCAGAAACGGATAATCCGAAATTCTCAAATGTACAATATGCAGTGAAGGACAGAGCAGGTATTTTACCGTTATCTCGTTCATTGCTTCAAGATAGTGATCAAAACATCCTAAAGTATGTAACTAAATGGTTAGGTAAAAAATCTAAAGTTACACGTAATGTGTTAATTTTGAGCGTAATTGAAAAGTTAACAAAACAAGCAATCAAATCTCTGGATGATATTAAAGATGTATTAAATGTTAAATTAGATCCTGCGATTTCCCCGAATGCGATTTTACTTACAAACCAAGATGGGTTTAATTATTTAGACAAATTAAAAGATAAAGATGGAAAATATATTTTACAGTCAGATCCAACGCAAAAAAACAAAAAACTATTTGCTGGTACTAATCCAGTCGTCGTTGTTTCGAATCGTTTCTTAAAATCAAAGGGAACAACAGCTAAAAAAGCGCCACTTATTATTGGTGATTTAAAGGAAGCTATTGTTTTATTTAAACGTGAAGATATGGAACTAGCTTCTACAGATGTAGGTGGTAAAGCATTCACTCGTAATACATTAGATTTACGTGCAATTCAACGTGATGATGTACAAATGTGGGATAATGAAGCAGCAGTTTATGGAGAAATCGATTTAAGTGCTCCTGTTGAACAACCTCAAGGATAAACGAGGGAGGCATTTGAATGCTTGTTACCTTAGAAGAAGCTAAAGAATGGATTCGAGTGGATGGGGACGATGACCAAACTATCACTATGTTAATTAAAGCGGCTGAATTATATATTTACAAAGCAACTGGCAAAACATTTACTCAAACAAATGAAGATGCTAAGTTGCTTTGTTTATTTTTGGTTGCCGATTGGTATGAAAACCGACTACTTGTAGGAGAAAAAGCCAGTGAAAAAATCAGAACCATTGTTCAGAGTGTGATATTACAGCTCCAATATGCTCCAGAGCCTCAGGAGGAAAGGAAATGAATCCTGCAAAATTAGATAAACGGCTTACATTTCAAGTAAAAGATGAAAATGCAAAAGGGCCTGACGGTGATCCGATAGATGGATATAAAGATGCTTTTACCGTATGGGGCTCTTTCGTTTATTTAAAGGGAAGGAAATACTTTGAGGCCGCCACCGCAAATAGTGAAGTTCAAGGAGAAACAGAAATTAGATATCGAGATGATGTAAGTGCAGATATGAAAATTAAGTATAAAAACATGATTTATGATATTGTTTCGGTTATTCCAACTCAAAAACATACTGTATTGATCATGTGGAAACGTGGTGAAATGAATGGCTGATGGTATAGATTTAGATTTACTAGGATTTGATCGCTTAGTTACTGAATTAGACCAAATGGGGTTACGTGGAGAGAAAATTGAAGATAAAGCTCTTGCAGCTGGTGGTGAACCTATTCGTAAAGCCATTGCAGAACGAGCGCCAAGAAGCCCAAGCCCCAAAAAACGATCTAAAAGTGAGCCGTGGCGTACAGGACAACATGGTGCAGACCAGATAAAAGTAACAAAGGCTAAACTTGAAGGTGGAATAAAAACAGTAAAAATAGGTCTTAATAAAGCGGATCGTTCTCCGTGGTTCTATTTAAAGTTCCATGAATGGGGTACATCTAAAATGCCAGCACATCCATTTATAGAGCCGGGTTTTAATGCTTCAAAAGCGGAAGCTGTACGTGCTATGACAGATATTTTGAAGAACGAAATGAGGTTGAATCTTTGATAAATCTAAGACCTGATATTTTACAAGCTCTTGAGAATGATCAAGAGCTTGTTTCATTGTTAGGTGGAAAACGAATTTATTACCGTAAAGCAAAGAAAGCAGAAGAGTTTCCGCGAATTGCGTATTTTGAATTAGATAATAGGCCAGATGGATTTGCAGATAATCAAGAGAGTGAAAGTGAAATCTTGTTTCAAGTTGATGTTTGGGCGAAGAGTAGTACAACGGTAATCCATCAAAAAGTGAATGAAATCATGAAAAAAATTGGTTTCTCACGTTATGCGGTTGCTGATTTATATGAAGAGGATACACAAATTTTTCATTACGCGATGCGATTCGCAAAAGGAGTGGAGTTATAGATGGCTGGAGAAGTTATTAAAATTAGTTCGACTGTCGGTGTGGATAACCTAGTTTATGCAAAGTCATTGAAAGATGATGCAACAGGTGTTGACTACAGTACGGTTAAAAAAATGGAAGGCGCAGTAAAGGTCAAAACATCTAAAAAAGTAGCTACTGAGATTATGTGGAGCGACAATAAAAAATCGGAAATTGCTGAGTCTGATGGTGAGGTTGAGGTAGAAATCGAAGTTCGAGGCCTGTCATTATCAACAAAGGCAGATATTGAGGGATTCCCAGAAGTTACAGATGGTGTATTAGATGAAAAGCGAGAGAGCGAAAAGCCGTATTTAGCAATTGGATGGCGCTTTTTAAAAGCTAACGGAAAATATCGATATGTTTGGTTATTAAAAGGGAAGCTTTCTCAAGAAGAGGAAGAAGCTGAAACTAAAAAAGATAAGCCAAACTTCCAAACAACAAAATTAAAAGGTTCATTCATCGAACGTGATTTTGATGATAGAACTAAATTTACAGCGGATGAAGATGAACCTACGTTTACAAAAGCTATTGGAGATAATTGGTTTAAAAAGGTATATGAGAAACCTGTGGCTCAACCACCAGCAGGAAAGTAAGAGGGGGCAAAAGCTCTCTCTTTTTTATTAATTAAGGAGGAATAAATTATGAAATTAACTTTACGAATCAATAACGAAGAAAAAACTTTTAACTTACCAGCATTCATTCCAGCTCGTTTAATTCGCCAAGCTCCAGAACTTGCAGATATTCCAAATAATCCTGAAGCGGCAGATTTAGATAAGATGGTTCAATATGTAGTACACGTTTATGGTGAACAGTTTACAGTGGATCAGTATTGGGATGGTGTAGATGCTCGGAAATTTTTATTAACAACAACGAATGTAATTAATGCTTTAGTTAATGAAACAGTAGAGGCAGCGGGTGCTAACCCTGTAGCTGATGGGGCAGAAAACCCAAACGTATAGAGGGAGGAGGGTTGACATTCAGCGAGTTTATGGACGAACTCTACCTCTCTTTATTGCAACAAGGGTACAAACACCATCACATTGATAATGAGATGGATATTTGGCATTATTTGAGACTTAATCGAAAAATGCGTGAAAACGGAAATGAAAGTCACAAAGGCTCTAATTCAAATGAAATAGAAGTGCCAGCGGAAAACATTATTTAACGAGGGAGGTGAGACTATGGCGAACGAAATAAATAATCTAGTCGTTAGACTTTCCCTTGATAACATAAATTTTAGACAAGGTATCTCGAATTCAGGTCGTGCAGTCAGGACGTTACAGAATGAGTTGAAATCTGTAAGTACAGGAATGGGCGGTTTTGCTAACGCTAGTCAGCAAGCACAAGTAAAATTGAGTACGCTCACCAGACTTATTGAAGCTCAAAAAGAAAAAGTTAAAGCATTGCGTCAAGCTTATGATCAGAATAAAGCTAAATTAGGAGAAAATGATGCTGCAACTCAGCGATACGCTGCACAAGTTAATAAAGCTGTTGCGGATTTAAATAGATTCGAGAATGAACTTAAACAAGTGAATCGTCAGGCCCAACAAACAGCACTGGATAAATTAAATAATTCATTGAAATCTTTACAAGCTGAATTCCAAGCAGTTACAACAGGGATGCATGGGTACACCAATGCAACTGAACAGACGCGAGCGAAAATTGATGTTCTATCTCGTATGATAGATAAGCAAAAGGAGAAAATTAGGGAGCTTCAGTCAGCTTACAATCGCGCTAAAACTGAAGAAGGAGAAGCGAGTCAGTCAGCGCAACGTTACGCAGAACAAATTCATAGAGCCACTGCTGAATTAAATCGATTTGAACAAGGATTACGTCAGTCAAATCATGAACTCGAGCAACAAGGAAATCGACTACTAAATTTCGGGAATCGTATGGAAACGCTGGGCAATCATTTGCAAAACGCAGGAAGTCAAATCGGTATTGTTTTTGGTGGAATGACGTATGCAATAGGGCGTGGTTTAAAGTCGGCAATTACAGAATCAATGAACTTTGAACAACAAATGGCCAATGTTAAGGCTGTATCTGGTTCTACTGGGGAAGAGATGAAGAAATTAAGTGAACTAGCTGTCAACATGGGGGAAACAACGAAATACTCCAGTGTTCAAGCTGGTCAAGGGATCGAAGAATTAATTAAAGCTGGTGTTAGTTTAACGGATATTATTAATGGTGGATTAGAGGGAGCTCTTAATTTAGCGACAGCCGGTGAATTAGAGTTAGGGGAAGCGGCAGAGATTGCCTCTACTGCTCTAAATGCATTTAAAGCTGATCACCTTTCAGTTGCGGATGCAGCTAATATTCTATCAGGTGCGGCAAACGCATCGGCAACAGATGTACGTGAATTAAAATATGGTTTAGCGGCATCATCAGCGGTAGCAGCGGGAGCTGGAATGACGTTTAAGGATACAGCTACAACTTTAGCGGTATTTGCTCAAAACGGTTTAAAAGGTTCTGATGCAGGGACATCTTTAAAAACAATGCTAATGAGACTAAATCCGTCTACAAAAGAAGCATATAACAAAATGCGAGATTTGGGTCTTATCACTTATAATGCACAAGCTGGATTTGATTTCTTAGTAAAAAACGGTATTCAACCAGCTTCCAGAAATGTAGGGGATATAGAAGTAGCTTTAGAACAATATGTAATGAAAACTGAAGGAGTAACGAAATGGAATGATAAATGCGATACCACATTCCGCGAATTAGCAACAAGTTCAGCTTTCTTATCATCAAAATTCTACGATCAACAGGGGCATATTCAAAGTCTAGAAAATATTTCAGGGACACTTCATGAATCAATGAAAGGTTTGACAGACCAGCAACGAAGCATGGCTTTAGAAACATTATTTGGTTCGGATGCCGTACGTGGTGCGACTATTCTCTTTAAAGAAGGAGCAAAAGGTGTTAATGAGATGTGGGATTCCATGTCTAAAGTTACGGCAGCTGATGTTGCGGCAACTAAAATTGACACTTTAAAGGGACGACTTACATTATTAGACTCGGCATTTTCTACAATGAAAAAGACCATTGGTGATGCTCTTGCTCCTGTAGTTAGCGCTTTTGTTGCCGGTTTACAAAAACTTGTTGATGGATTCAACTCTTTACCTGCTCCTGTACAAAAAGCAATAGCAATTACAGGTGGTATTATTCTTGCTTTAACAGCGGTAGCCGCTGCAATCGGTGTAGTTTTAGCGGCAGTTGGAATGGTTATGTCAGGGATTGGAGCGCTAGCAACATCATTAGGAATTGCTGGTGGCGCTGCGGGTCTTGCTGGTGCTGCGGTTGGATTTTTAGGAAGTGCATTAGGAGTACTTCTGGGGCCTGTTGGTTTAATAGCAGCCACTCTTATCGGGACTGGAGTTGTTGCATATAAAGCATATCAAAAAGCAACAGAAGACAGTATTGCTTCAGTAGATCGCTTTGCTACAAATACAGAAGGGAAAGTAAGCTCCTCAACAAAGAAGGTTCTTGGTGAGTATTTCAAGCTGTCCGATGGTATTAGGCAAAAGTTAACTGAAATTAGATTAAATCATGAAGTAATAACAGAAGAACAGTCGCAGAAGTTGATTGGTCAATATGATAAATTAGCTAATACAATCATTGAAAAAACCAACGCAAGGCAGCAAAAAGAAATTGAAGGACTTAAAAAGTTCTTTGCTGATTCATATGTATTAACCGCTGAAGAAGAGAACAAACGAATCGAACAGTTAAATCAGCACTATGAACAAGAAAAGCTAAAAACACAAGAAAAAGAAAATAAAATTAAAGAAATTCTACAAACAGCCGCTAGGGAAAATAGAGAATTAACAGCATCCGAGCGGATCTCGTTACAAGCATTACAGGATGAAATGGACAGAGTTGCTGTTGAGCATATGTCTAAAAATCAAATGGAGCAAAAGGTTATTCTTGAAAATATGCGTGTGCAGGCTAGTGAAATTTCAGCTAGACAGGCAGCAGAAGTTGTAGAGAATAGCGCAAAGGCAAGAGATAAAGTTATTGAAGATGCGAAAAAGACCCGTGACGAAAAAATTGCTGAGGCAATTCGTCAGCGTGATGAAAATAAAACAATCACTGCTGATGAAGCGAATGCAATCATTGCAGAGGCAAAACGTCAGTATGATAGTACAGTTTCTACGGCTCGAGACAAGCATAAAGAAATTGTGAGTGAAGCAAAAGCGCAAGCTGGTGAACATGCAAATCAGGTAGATTGGGAAACTGGCCAAGTAAAATCGAAATATCAAGTTATGAAAGATGATGTTATTCGAAAAATGAAAGAAATGTGGTCGGATGTTACCAACAAATATGAAGATATGAAAAACTCTGCAAGTAACAAGGTAGAGGAAATAAAAAATACAGTTTCGAGAAAATTTGGCGAAAAAGTCCAAGCGGTAAAAGATAAGATGAACGAAGTGAAAAGCGGTATCGAAGAAAAATGGAATACAGTTGAAAAATTTTTCAGTTCCATAAATTTACGTTCCATTGGTAAATCAATCATAGAAGGTCTTGGAAGAGGAATAGATGATGCTTCAGGAGGTCTATTTAGCAAGGCTGCTGGAATTGCAAGTGATATTAAAAAGACTATTTCTGGAGCACTAGAGATTAACAGTCCATCTAAAGTGATGATTCCAGTTGGTAGCGCGGTTCCAGAAGGTGTTGGAGTTGGTATGGATAAAGGGAAACGGTTTGTTGTGGATGCAGCAAAAAATGTAGTCGGAACTGTTAAGAAACAAATGGGGAATATGCCATCTGTTTTTGATTTTGGATTCCAAACAAATCAATATAGTATCCCGCAAAATACATTTAGCGATTTCAGCGGATATACGCAACCGCAATTATCTTATAACAATCCATCTATGGCAAAAACAATATTCCCAAATAGACCAGGTGGAGAACAAGAACTGAATTTAACCGTAAACATGACTAATGTTTTAGATGGAAAAGAGCTTGCAAACGGAAGTTACACCTATACTACAAAACTTCAAGATCGTGAACAAAAAAGAAGAGCGGAATTTTAAGGGTGGTGAGCACGTTGGGGAAACTTAGTTTTACTTTTAATAATATTAGAAAAGATTATATTCAAATGCTAGTTGGAAGAAAACGTCCTTCATGGGCTCCAGTAAAAAGAAGATTAGTAAGAGTCCCTCATCGCGCAGGGGCTCTTTTACTTAATACAGAAACGGAGGAACGTCGTATTGACGTTCCTCTTGTTATTAAAGCGAAAAAAGATATGGCGGATTTACAAAAGTTAAAAGAAGATTTAGCGGATTGGTTATATACAGAGCAACCTGCTGAACTTATTTTTGATGATGAGTTAGACAGGACTTATTTAGCATTAATTGATGGTTCTGTTGATTTGGACGAAATAGTCAATAGAGGTAGAGGTGTTATTACTTTTGTTTGTCCAATGCCGTATAAATTAGGGAAAATCAATACTCACAAATTTACGCAAGAGTGGTCTACAGAAACAACTTCTTATTTTACTAATAAAGGAAGTGTAGAAGCTCCAGCATTAATTGAAATGACAGTGAAAAAAACAAGTACCTTTTTAGATGTATGGTTTGGAGAGTATCCGCATAATCGTGATTATTTCAGAATAGGCTACCCTCTGACTGTGGAAGAAACCACGGTACAAGAACGAGAAAGAGTCATGTGGGATGAAATGGCTACTCCTATAGGATGGACACCTGTTACTGGACAATTCGAGGAGATGAAAGGGACAGGTAGTTTTAAATCAAGGGGTGGTCATGCACTATATTGATGCTAGTCTAAATGATAGACACACCGAACAGAGAGTTTATACTAAAAACAAATAAACAAGTTCGAGGTGTCTTA